>JAWSUQ010000061.1:0-10548 GCA_033549265.1 Bacillota bacterium | reverse complement strand
GTGAAAGCTGTGGGTTAAGCTACCGTGAATTTGGTCATTATGGAAAATTTGGATGTAGTGATTGTTATACGGCTTACGGTGATAATATAAGACCACTATTCCGTAAAATTCATGGTAGCAATTATCATCAGGGCAAGGTGCCACAACGTTCTGGCCACTCCTTGTTGTTAAAAAAGGATGTGGAAAAGCTTAGAAAAGAGCTGCAGCAGCTTATCAATCAAGAAGAGTTTGAGCAGGCTGCGGTAATTCGGGACAAAATAAAAGAGCTTGAAAAAGAACTAGATAGTTGAGAGGGGGAGAACTGGATGTCGGACTTTTTAAACAATAGCTATAGAAGCAAGTGGATGGAAAGTGAAGGCCCTAATTGCGAAATTGTTATATCCAGCAGAGTGCGATTAGCAAGAAATATTGAAGGTATAAGCTTTCCTCACCAGCTTTCAACAGAAGAGGCAAAGGATATGGTTGAAAAGGTAGGGAAGGCTATTGAAAATAAAAGCACTTTACTGGTGGGACAATTGAGAAGCTTTTCCCTTAATAAAGAAAGCTTAGTCGACCAGCAGATCTTAATGGAGAAGCACCTGGTAAGTCCTAATTTTTTAAAGCAAGATATTCCCAAGGCTTTTATTGTGAATGATGATGATAGTGTTAGTATTATGGTGAATGAAGAGGATCATCTACGAATCCAATGCCTGTTGCCAGGGTTACAGTTAGAGAAGGCCTTGGAGATGGCTAACCAATTAGATGACTGCCTGGAGCAGACGCTTAACTACGCTTTTAATGAAGAGTTAGGTTATTTAACCACCTGTCCTACTAATGTAGGCACAGGGTTACGAGCTTCGGTAATGCTACATTTACCGGGATTAGTGCTAACTGGACAGCATAATCGAGCGCTAGCTACATTGTCCCAGATAGGCCTTACAGTGCGTGGTATTTATGGTGAAGGGACAGATGCCAAAGGAAACCTGTTTCAAATTTCTAATCAAATTACCTTAGGAACTGATGAAAAGGAAATTATTAACAATCTTGAAGTTGTAACTAAGAAAATTATAGAGCAAGAGGAGCAAGCTAGAAAACTATTAGTGAAAGAAGGAAACGAATCAATAGCAGATAAAGTGTTTCGAGCATTGGGGCTATTAACTCATGCTAGAGTCATCAGTTCCAACGAGGCTATAAGTCTTTTATCCGATGTGAGATTAGGAATAGATATAGGTTATATAACTGATGTTGACAGGAAGACATTAACGGAGCTAATGGTCCTAATCAGTCCAGGCTATTTACAAAAGGTAGCTGATCAGGAGTTGACGGTAGGAGATAGAGACATAAGAAGGGCTGTTGTTATTAGGGAAAAGCTAGGCAATACTACAAAAGAGTAATTTAGAAATCATTTGGAGGTGATGTACAATGAATGGTAAATTTACACAAAGGGCGAATCATGTATTACAGATAGCAAAAGCTGAGGCAAAGGCTCTCAAGCATGGGGCCATTGGTACAGAACATCTGCTGCTAGGTCTAATTAAAGAGGGAGAAGGTATTGCTGCAAAGGCCTTATTGTCAATAGGCGTTAAATTAGAACAAGTAGCTATGCTGATTACTAATAATGTAGGTATGGGAGAAGAAGAGGTACAGGAAATGGGCTTTACCCCAAGAAGTAAAAGAGTACTGGAGCTTGCTAATGAAGAGGCACTTCAATTAGGCGTAGGATATATAGGAACAGAACATATATTATTGGGGTTAATTAAAGAAGGGGAAGGGGTTGCAGCTAGAGTACTACAGGAGCTTGGTATTGACCTAAGCAAAACAAGGAACCAGGTGTTGCAACTGTTAGCTCCCACTCAACAAGGGGGAGGCTTTAAAATAATTGGTATGGCTGGAAATCAAAATCCCCAAAGCCCAGGTGCGCCATCCCCAGGTAATGGGGTTACCAAAAAGCCTAATAGTAAAACTCCGACCCTAGATGAATTTGGCCGTGACCTGACAAACCTAGCAGCTGAAGAAAAGCTGGACCCGGTTATTGGTCGTAAGGCTGAAATTGAGAGAGTGATACAGGTTTTAAGTAGAAGAACAAAGAATAATCCTTGTTTGATAGGTGAGCCAGGGGTAGGTAAAACCGCCATAGCTGAAGGACTTGCTCAAAAAATAGTAGAGAATAATGTGCCGGAGACCCTAACGGGAAAAAGAGTAGTTACACTAGAGCTATCGTCTTTAGTAGCTGGTACAAAGTTTAGGGGTGAATTTGAGGAAAGACTGAAAAAGGTAACAGATGAACTTAGGCAAGCAGGAGATGTGATTTTATTTATCGATGAGCTCCATACCTTGATTGGAGCAGGAGCTGCTGAAGGTGCTATAGATGCAGCTAATATTTTAAAGCCTGCTTTAGCTAGAGGTGAGCTGCAATGCATTGGAGCTACCACATTAGATGAGTATCGGAAACATATAGAGAAGGATTCTGCTTTAGAGCGAAGATTCCAACCTATTACCGTTGGTGAGCCAACAAAAGAAGATGCAGAAGAAATTCTTTTTGGATTGCGGGATAAATACGAAGCACATCATCGGGTAAAAATAACTGATGAAGCTGTAAAGGCGGCAGTTACACTATCTGATAGGTATATTACTGACAGATTTTTGCCCGATAAGGCTATTGATTTAATCGATGAGGCAGCCTCCAAAGTACGACTAGACGTTCATACTGCGCCACCAGACTTGCGCCACTTGCAGGAAAAGCTAGAGGAGGTGCAAAAGGAGAAAGAGGCTGCCATCATGGCTCAGGAGTTCGAGACTGCCGCTAGCCTTAGAGATAAGGAGAAAGGGCTTAAGGAAGAGCTTGATGCGGAGCAAACAAAATGGGATAGCACAAAAGTTAAGGGAAAAAATCAGGTGACAGAAGAGGACATAGCTCAAGTAGTGTCACAATGGAAGGGAATCCCTGTAAAAAAGTTAGCCCAAGAGGAATCAGATCGACTGTTGCAGCTGGAAGAGATATTGCATCAACGGGTAATAGGACAGGATGAGGCAATCAAATCATTGGCTAAAGCCGTCCGTAGAGCTAGAGCTGGTTTAAAGGACCCTAAACGACCAATAGGCTCATTTTTCTTCCTTGGGCCTACTGGAGTGGGGAAAACAGAATTGGCCAGGGCGCTGGCAGAAGCTTTGTTTGGTGACGAGAATTCAATGATTAGGATTGATATGTCAGAATACATGGAGAAGCATGCTGTTTCCCGACTTGTAGGCGCTCCTCCTGGATATGTAGGCTATGAAGAAGCAGGTCAATTAACGGAGGCCGTTCGCCGAAAACCTTACTCAGTTATTCTACTAGATGAGATTGAAAAAGCTCATCCGGAGGTCTTTAACATCCTGTTACAAGTGCTAGAGGACGGTAGGCTGACTGATAACAAGGGCCGCACTGTGAACTTCCGAAACACAGTAATTATTATGACCTCTAACGTAGGAGCCACAATTATTCGTAATGACAAACGTGCCATGGGTTTTGCCCAAGAGAGCGGGAAAAAATATGAGGATATGAAGGATAGAGTACTGGAAGAGATGAAAAAGGCCTTTCGGCCTGAGTTCATTAACAGGGTTGATGAGACAATTGTTTTCCACAGCTTAGATAAAGAGCATATGAAAGAAATAGTAATTCTAATGATTGAGGAATTAGCTAAGCGGATGAAGGAGCACCAGCTTACTATTGAAGTCACTGAGGGCGCGAAAGAATTATTAGTGGAAAAAGGGTTTGATGAAGCTTTTGGTGCTAGGCCTTTGCGAAGGGCTATTCAAAAGATGGTAGAGGATAATTTGGCAGAGGAAATGTTAAAAGGCAAGTATACTATGGGATCCAAAGCTATAGTAGATGCTCAAGAGGGTGAGATAGTTCTAAAGTAAATTATTAACAGACCAGCTTATTAATAGCTGGTCTTGTTAAGTTTTTAAGACAAATATAAAGTTATTTGTTAATAAGAATAACTACAACTGGATATGTTTGTGATAGTTAACTAATCATGGTATAATATATTTTAATGGGGAAAAAGAATGGGGGAACGGGCTTGTCCAAGGTTAAAGTAGCTTTTTTTTGCCAGGAGTGCGGCATGGAGTCGCCAAAATGGCTGGGTAAATGCCCTGGCTGCAGTTCGTGGAATAGCTTTGCTGAGAAAATCATGGCAAAAAAAAGAAATATTTACAAAGATGAAGATAGTGCAGTACAATCAATAACAGATGTAGATTTTGCAGAAGAAGATAGGCTCTCTACCGGTATCGATGAATTGGATAGAGTGCTAGGCGGGGGAATTGTCCCTGGTTCTATAGTGCTACTAGGTGGTGACCCCGGAATAGGTAAATCAACCCTGCTGCTGCAAGCTGCTTGGCAAATAAGTGTTAATGCAGGAGAAGTTCTATACATATCAGGGGAGGAATCTGCTAAGCAAATAGCATTAAGAGCTAAAAGGCTAGGAGCGTTGCATGACAACTTTCTGCTTTTTACAGAAACTGCCTTAGACGCAGTAGAGGCAACAATAATAAAGCAAAGGCCAAAGCTGGTCATTGTTGATTCGATTCAAACGATATATAAGTCGGAGCTGCCTATGGCTCCAGGTACTCTTGGTCAGGTAAGGGAATGTACTGGGCAGCTGATGCGTCTGGCAAAGGATAATAATATTTCTATAATTCTAGTAGGCCATGTTACTAAAGAAGGGAATATAGCTGGCCCAAAACTTCTGGAGCATATGGTAGACGTAGTACTGTATCTTGAAGGGGAAAGGAATCATGCATTTCGAATTTTACGGGGTGCAAAAAATAGATATGGCTCCACTCACGAAATAGGAATTTTTGAAATGGCTGAGCAGGGGCTTAGGGTAGTAGCCAACCCATCGGAACTATTACTATCTGAGCGGCCTTTAGAGGCAGCAGGTTCATCTGTTGTATCCGTATTGGAGGGTACCAGGCCCGTATTGTTAGAGATTCAGGCGCTAGTCAGTTCTACTGTATTTGGCAATCCACGTCGCTTAACCACAGGGCTTGACTACAATAGAGTAGCAATGATTTTAGCGATTTTGGAAAAAAGAGCAGGGCTTCATATAAACAATTTTGACGCTTATATCAACGTAGCCGGTGGAGTAAAAATTATTGAGCCAGGAGCTGATCTAGGTATTGCGGCAGCTGTAGCATCAAGTCTAAAAAATAAAGTGATCCAGTATAAAACTCTCTTAATAGGAGAAGTTGGTTTAACTGGGGAGGTGCGTCGAGTTGCTCAAATACAAAGAAGGCTTTATGAAGCTGAAAAGTTAGGTTTTAATAGAGCAATTATACCATATAATAACCTTAAAGAAGCTAGTGGAGAATTCTCTCTTCAATTAGCTGGCGTGAAAAATATAAGTGAAGCACTGGAACATGCTCTAGGAGGTGAATAAAATGAAGGACGATCGACCGGAGGAAAATTTTATAAAAGCTTTAAAAATTCTAGCACCAGGTACGGCTTTAAGGGATGGTCTGGAAAATGTGCTTAGGGCTAAGACGGGAGCACTGATTGTAATTGGAGATGGGCCTGAGGTAGAGGAAATTACTGAAGGTGGATTTTTTATAGATTGTGAATATACCCCTAACAACCTATACGAATTGGCCAAGATGGATGGAGCTATTATCTTAAGCCGTAATGCCCATCGAATTCTAAAAGCTAATACCCAGCTAGTACCCCTTTCGACCATAACCTCTCATGAAACTGGTATTAGGCATCGTACTGCTGAAAGAGTAGCTAGACAAACAGGAGAACTAGTTATTTCTATTTCGCAGCGTCGTGGTGTGATTACATTATACAAGGGGCAGGTTAAATATAGCTTAAGAGATATTGGAGTTATTCTTACAAAAGCTAACCAAGCTATTCAAACCTTAGAAAAATATAAGACTGTTCTAGATAAAGCATTGGCAAACCTCACCATCTTAGAGTTTGAAGATGTAGTGTCGGTCTTTGATGTGGTGAAAGTAGTACAGCGTTTAGAGATGGTGCAACGGATCGTCAAGGAAATTGAGATTTACATTAGTGAGCTAGGAAACGAAGGCAGATTAGTTAGCATGCAGATGGAAGAATTGGTATCAAATGTTCATGACGAAGGGACTATGCTGATAAAAGACTACTATGTACCTCACGGGGAGGTAACGGTAGAAAGCATTAAGCAAAACATGGCTCAATGGACCTCTGAAGAGCTTCTTGACATGACAATTATCAGTAGAGCATTAGGCTATGGCGGGACGTTAAGCAGCCTTGACTTACCTGTTACCCCAAAAGGCTACCGCATCTTACAGAAAATACCTAGGTTACCGGGGACTGTAATAGAGAACCTTGTAACAACTTTTAGTATCTTTCCAAAGGTTCTTCAAGCAACCATTGAAGAGTTGGATGAAGTGGAGGGTATTGGAGAAGTTAGAGCTAGGGCAATTAGAGACGGCCTAAAACGCTTGCGTGAACAGGTTATGCTGGATAGGCATATTAGTTCTCACTAATGTTGAAGTAGGAGGGTATAAAATCAATAAAATAGCCAAGCTGCAAACACTGTTGGCAATTCAAGCTTATTTTTTCTAACAATATAGCTTCGAAAGTTTGAGAATACAAGTCATGATATAATTGAGCCAGGTTCAAGTGGAGCCTGGCTTTATCCTCATCTTTTTTAACTACTTTTAATCCTGATTGCAGAACCTTTTCCGCTAGGGAATAATTGCCTTTAGGCAGCAAATTGGCACCCATTGCCATTAAAGCAAACGAAAGATTTGCTCCCGGTGGCACATTGGCGAACTCACTTTTCAATACAGATCGTTCAGCATGAGATAATGATATCAACAATTCTTTTATAGGTTTTTTATTCTCTAATAAGTTTGATGACATTAGCTTGCTCCTTTTACATAACAAAAAAGATTTTCCTTTAAGTTTAGTATAGGCAGCAAGATCTTTATTATACTGTATGATTCTATAGTTCTAAATTTTATTGGCTGAATAAAGAAAAGTTAAGGACTTTTGGCATTTTTTATGTAAGATTGAATATTCTTAACGTAGATACTTTTTTATGCTCCTTAAGCAGTACATCATAAAGGCTTAAATTTAAAGTACTACAAATTGCTGTTAAGTAAAAAAGTGCCTTCCCCATCTCAGTTTCTATAATTTCCCTGCAGCTTTCACATAGGCAGCCATCAATATGATTATTGATAAGATCTTTTAAATCTGACAAACTAGTATCATCAGAATAGCTTTGCTTACCAGTTTTAATGCGAATACATCCACAAGAGGTAGCAGCTTTTGCGATAGCTCTGTTTACTCTAGCGTTACATTCCTGAGATTTAGATAATATATCAACAATTGATTGGTGTCTGATCAGATATTCTTCAACCATGTTTTGAAACTCATCACATAGCAGGTCTTTCATGATAGAATCCCTCCTTCTTATGAAAACAGCAGTTTTCATCGTTGAGGATATTATACTTAGAACATGTATGTCTTGTCAATGTTTGGCCAAAGGGCAACAGTAACTTATAATATTGACTTTGATTTACGTCCGTGATATAATATTTTATTTTATTTGACAATGGTTATTGATACTGATATAATGTTTAGTATACCGGATAGGGGGTAAGCTAATGTTTAAAATTGGTGACAAGGTAGTATATCCGATGCATGGGGCGGGCGTAATAGAAGCTATAGAAGAAAAAGAGGTTTTAGGCTCCAGACGTAGGTATTATATAATGCGGCTCCCAGTAGGTGATATGAAAGTAATGGTTCCCATGGACAATGTGGGGGACTTAGGATTAAGGCAGGTTGTTGATGAGGAAAGCTTAAAAATAGTATTTTCCATACTGCAGGATCATCATTGCAATATGTCAACTACTTGGAATAAAAGATATCGCAACAATATGGAAAAAATAAAGAGTGGCGACATCTGTCAAGTGGCTGAAGTGGTGCGTAACCTAGCCCTTAGAGAAAAGGAAAAAGGCTTAAGCACTGGCGAACGCAAAATGCTAGAAAATGCTAGACAGATATTAATTAGTGAATTAGCCTTAGTCAAGGATTCAAAAGCTGAGGCAATGGAAACCATGATAGAAGAGATGTTTGCTTAATTTTTAATGTTGAAAAACGTCGGATATATCTGACGTTTTTTTAGTTTCTTTTACTTGAAAGGGCTTTTGCCACTATGTATAATACAGGTAAGACTGTTCGGTGGCGGTTTTTACCATTGAATAATAGATGTTATTGCCTAATTATATAAATTTTGGTGCATACTATAGGAAAGAGAGGTGAACTTATGCTAAGAAATATTATTCGTGCATTAATAACGCTTTTTGCAATGGGTGGAGGATTTTCTGTTACCTACTACTTAACGAACTTGGAGATAATTTCGTTAACGTCTATCTATCCCCAATATACGATAATTGTATTAACTGGGTTAGCAATTGGACTTATAGGTTTTTTATTATCCCCCTGGTTAATTTTTCGTACCACCCAAACGATCTCCTGGTTTGAGGGAAAGCTACAAAAGACTCCTACTCAGGATATAGTAGGTGGAGCTATCGGTCTTATAGTAGGTCTTGTGATAGCTGTCCTACTAGGGTCATCCTTTTCTAGAATTCCTCTAATTGGTGACTATTTACCCATTATAGGGAGTCTAGTTCTAGGTTATTTAGGGTTAAGCGTGGGAGTGAAGAAAAAAGAAGAGGTCCTTTCCTTTGTCAATTTTTTCCCCAAGCTTGCCAGTAGAGAGAAATCTACTAGAACACCAGATAAAATTAATTATAAAGTATTAGATACTTGTGTAATTATTGATGGGCGTATCGCTGATATTTGTAAAACTAGCTTTTTAGAAGGAGTTTTAATTATTCCTGGATTTGTGCTAGAGGAATTGAGACATATAGCTGACTCCTCCGATTCTCTAAAAAGAAATAGGGGTAGAAGAGGGTTAGATATATTAAATCTTATTCGCAAGGACTTAGATATCCCAGTACAAATTTATGAAAAGGATTACGATGACATATCAGAAGTGGATAGCAAATTAGTACGATTAGCTCAAGAACTGTCAGGACAGATTATTACCAACGACTATAACCTGAACAAGGTTGCTGAGCTCCAAGGGGTAACAGTACTTAATATTAATGAACTGGCTAACGCTGTCAAGCCAGTGGTACTGCCTGGAGAAGAAATGGTAGTACAGGTGATTAAGGATGGGAAAGAATCTGGCCAAGGAATTGGTTATCTTGATGATGGCACTATGATTGTAGTAGATGGTGGCAAAAAATATATTGGACAAATGATAGAGGTTTTAGTGACCAGTGTTTTGCAAACTGCCGCAGGAAGAATGATTTTTGCCAAGCCTAAAAATGTAGAGCGAAAAGGTGGCGGTTCTGGTCAAGGCGTCGGTGAGGTGGATGCAATTGTCTAAAATAGTTGCAATAATTCCAGCCGCAGGTCAAGGCAAGCGAATGGGTGCTAACATTAATAAGCAATACTTAGAGCTAAATAATAAGCCTGTGATAGCCTGGACCTTGGCATTGTTTGAACAAGCTACAATTATTAGTGAAGTAATATTAGTTGTGTCAGCATCGGAATTAGATTATTGTCAAAAGCATATTCTTGATAAATTTGGCTTTGTTAAGGTTAAACTGGTAGCTGGCGGTAAGGAACGGCAAGATTCTGTCTATAATGGACTGAAAGAGGCCAGGGATGCTGAAATAGTGGTCGTGCACGATGGTGCGCGACCACTTTTAACGATGGATAACCTGGAAGAAGTTGTCATGGAGGCTGTCGGGACTGGGGGGGCAATTCTAGCAGTCCCAGTAAAAGATACAATTAAAGTAGTAACAAATGAGAAAGAGATTGAGGGCACACCTGCTAGAAACAGCCTTTATGCAGCCCAGACTCCCCAAGCCTTTCAAAGGAGAATCTTGATGGAGGCCTACGAAAAGGCTTTTGCCACAGGTTATATTGGTACAGATGATGCTTCGTTGGTAGAGCAGCTTAGTGCTACAGTTAAAATAGTGGTAGGTAGCTATGAAAATATAAAAGTTACTACAGGGGAAGATTTAATAATAGCAGAAGCTATTTTGCAAAGGAGAGAAAAATAGTGCGAGTAGGCATTGGCTATGATGTGCATCAACTGGGAGAGAATAGAAAGCTAATATTAGGTGGGGTGGAAATTTCGTACCCATTAGGCCTTAAGGGTCATTCTGATGCAGATGTGCTTGTCCATGCAATAATGGATGCTTTGTTGGGAGCCATCGGTGAAGGTGACATAGGACGACATTTTCCGGATACAGACAACAGCTATGCTGGGATTTCAAGTATCCTGCTTTTAAAAAGGGTTTGCCGGCTGTTGAAGGAAAGAGGATATACAGTTAATAACATTGATAGTATTATCATAGCTGAGCAGCCGAAAGTGGCTCCATACATAAGCGAGATGGTTTACAATGTAGCTAATGCCCTAGATATTAACAAAGAACAGGTGAATATCAAAGCTACTACCACTGAAAAGCTAGGGTTTGTTGGTCGCGGTGAAGGAATTGCTGCGGAGGCAATTTGTTCGGTTT
>JAWSUQ010000060.1:0-10650 GCA_033549265.1 Bacillota bacterium | reverse complement strand
CGCATGATAGAACATTAAAACGAAAGTTTGACGAGTTAATAATAACTATTCAGCTAGAACGACAGTTTACCAAAGATGAAATATTAGAGATGTATTTAAATCAAATTCATTTTGGCAAACAATATTACGGAATTGCTAGTGCGGCCAAAGGATATTTTGGAAAAAGCCTTGATGAGTTAACTTTAGGCGAAATCGCAATTTTGGCAGGCATGCCAAAGGGACCTAATCTATTTTTGCCAGAGCCAGCAAACAGTAGTCGTGCTTTAGGTAGACAGCAGGTTGTCTTAAATCGATTAGTTGATTTAGGTCTAGTAACTGCAGTAGATGCTACGGAAGCCTATGACTATATGAGCAAATTACTAAGTCATCAAGGAGGAGAACAATGACAGAAAATATTATATTAATTACAGGTGGTGTTAGAAGCGGCAAAAGCCTATTTGCTGAAGAGTTAGTAAAAAAGGCTGGTAGAGAGGTAGTGTACATTGCTACTGCCCAGTCAAAAGATAAGGAAATGGAGCAAAGAATTAGACTCCACCAGGAGAGAAGGCCAACTAGCTGGCTCACTATTGAAGAACCGCTGGATATCCCTGCTCGACTAAAGGAATTGACCGATAATCAAGTTGTATTAATAGATTGCTTAACAGTATATTTGACTAATCATCTTCTTAAGCTATTGCCAGATCCTGATGCAGTTGTTGATTTGCCTAAGGTGGAAGCAGAAATGATTGCTATTATAGACAATCTAGTATCTGCCTGTCAAGAATGCAAAAGTAAAATTATGGTAGTAAGCAATGAAGTAGGACTAGGTTTGGTGCCTCCCTATCTGCTGGGGAGAGTTTTTAGAGATATGTCTGGATTAGCCAATCAAAAATTCGGCTTAGTGGCTGACCAAGTCTTTTTTGTAGCAGCAGGGATCCCGATTGAATTGAAATCCATAGCATATTTTAACAAAGAAAAAGAAGGAATTAATGAATTTAAGGCGAATCTGTTATAAATATAAAGAAAATTTAATTAAATAAGAAAAGCTTTTTTGTGGAGATAAAGCTGCCACTGAGGGAAATCGGTGAAAATCCGATGCGGTCCCGCCACTGTAAAAGGGAGTATATCTGCATTTGCCACTGGCCTCTGGCTGGGAAGGCGTAGATATATGTTGAACTTGAGCCAGGATACCTTATAAAAGCCTACTCACCAACCTACGAAGGATAGGAGGGAAGTAATGTGACTCATACTGTTCCTGTACCCTATTAGGTGTATCAGGAGCTTTTTTTATTGATGAGATGCAATAGGAGGAAATATATGCATGTTTTTAATAAAGAATTTAATGAGTATATAGAACGAGAAGGAAGATTGTGGAGGAGAGGATATACTACTGGATCTTGTGCTGCAGCCGCTGCCAAAGGTGCCGTCAAAATGCTAATGGAGCAGCAGCCTTGCTCACATATCGATATTACAACACCACTAGGTTATAAGCTCACTCTAGAATTAACGAACTGTAACTTTAATCAACATAAAGCTACCTGCAGTGTTGTCAAGGATAGTGGAGATGATTTTGACATTACCCATGGTAGCGACATTTATGCAACAGTTAGTTTGATTGATGAACCGTTAATTAGCATAAAAGGGGGCATAGGTGTTGGGAAAATTACTAAGCCGGGCCTTGCTTTAAATGTAGGAGAGCCTGCTATCAATCCAGTACCTAGAGAAATGATTACTGCTGCTGTACGAGAAATAATTTCTGCCAATCAAGGAGTAGAAATTACTATAGAGGTGCCTAATGGATTAGAATTAGCTAAAAAAACCTTGAACCCAGAACTAGGCATTGTAGGCGGCATTTCCATCTTAGGAACTACAGGGATTGTTGAACCAATGTCTGAAGATGCATTTAAGGTATCGTTAGCCCAGGCGCTGAAAATCGTTCAGGCGGAAAATAAACATAGTATTGCCTTTACTCCAGGTAAAATAGGGCAACGATTCGCATATGCCCTTTACGGGATTGAACCAGCTAATGTTATTCAAACTAGCAACTTCATCGGATTCATGCTAGAAGAAGCAGTTGCTCATGGGGTTGATGAGATTTTGTTAATAGGACATATTGGTAAGCTAATTAAAATTGCCGCAGGGAACTTTAATACCCACAATAGGGTATCTGATGGACGAAGAGAAACCTTGGCGGCTCATGCTGCAGCATTGGGGGCAGAGAGGGAGCTAGTAATAGAGCTGATGAATGTCAGCACTGCAGAGGAAGGTGTACAGTTAATAAAAGAGAAAAATTATGACCAAATCTTTTATAATATTGCTGCAAAAGCAAGTGAAAGGGCCGAAGCCTATTCCCGCCATAGCCTCAAAGTGGGAACAGTGCTGCTAAGCTTAAAAGGAGAAGTGTTGGGATTTGATCAAAAGGGAATTAATATTGGAGGCAAATTGGGGTGCAATCTATGTTAGAACAAAAAATAACTATAGTTGGAATGGGACCCGGCAGTAGAGATTATTTGTTGCCTATTGGACTTAAGAAGATAATGGATGCTGAGGTGCTAATAGGTGGGAAGCGGCATCTGGAGGAATTTAATGAGGTAGAAGCAATAAAAATAGAAATTACAAACAATCTTATGGATATTAAAGATTACATATTACAGTATAAATGCTCTTATCGAATTGCAGTTTTAGTCTCAGGCGATCCCGGTTTTCATAGCATCTTTACCTATTTAGCAAAGCATATCGATAAAAGCAACTTTGAGATTATTCCAGGGATTAGCTCTTTACAACTGGCCTTTAGCAGAATATCAATGACATGGCAGGATGCTAGCCTGATAAGCTTGCATGGGAAGGAATTAAATATATTAAATGCATTTCTAGCAGTTTCTAAACTAGGGGTTTTAACTGACAAGAAAAATACCCCTCAAGCAATAGCTGAATATTATTATGAAAAGGACATCTTAGATAAAGACATGTATCTATGTGAGAATCTAAGCTATCAGAATGAAAAGGTAACAAAGTACAATGTACTCCAATTAGCAGAAGAGAAAAGAGAAATCAATAACTGTGTGGTGGTGATTTGTGATAATTAAAGACAGCCATATTATACGAGGTAGTGTTCCAATGACTAAAGAAGAGGTTAGAGCTGTCATAATGGCTAAAGCTAATCTCGGGGAAGCCGATAGAGTACTTGACATTGGAGCAGGAACTGGCTCCCTTTCAATCCAAGCAGCTAAGCTTGTTCCTAAAGGACACGTATATGCGATAGAGTGTAACCCTGAAGCCATCAGCTTAATTAAAATTAATAAAAAGAAGTTTTACACTGAGAATATCAGTATCATCGAAGGTATGGCTCCAGAAGCCATGGAAGGATTGCCTAAAGTTAACGTTGTTTTTATTGGGGGCTCTAAGGGAAAAATGCAGGAGATAGTGGAAGCCTGTGAAAGAATATTAGAAGTAGATGGCAGAATTATTATTACATGTGTCACTTTAAATACCTTACATGAAAGCATCACCGCTTTATCTGAGAAAAAATTTAATTTAGATATAACTCAATTATCTGTAACAAAATACAATGCTATCAACTCCCATTTGATGGCAAAGGCCCATAACCCCATCTTTGTAATATTAGGAGAAAAGGAGGAAACAAATGAGTAAGCTATTTGGAATAGGAATAGGACCAGGGGATCCAGAGTTGATAACGGTTAAAGCCCAACAAGCCTTAGCATTGTCCGATGTTGTTTTTGTACCTCAATCAAAAACCGATCGAGATAGTGTGGCTTATCAAATTATCAAAGGTTATTTATCTGAAGGGGCGGAGGTTGTAACTTTACTGCTGCCAATGACAAAAGATGAAAAAGTTTTGGAGGAAGCTTGGTGCGAGGCGGCTAAAAAGATTGTGGCTACTTTAACTGATGATAAAACAGGTGCCTTTGTAACTCTTGGAGATTGCATGCTTTATAGCACCTATACCTATGTGTTAAAGCAAATAAGAGAGATAGACGCTGCTATGACAATTGAAAATATTCCAGGGGTAACCTCTTTTTCTGCAGCAGCCTCAACCCTTAATATCCCATTAGCAGAGGGGGAAGAAAATCTAGTAATAATTCCTGCCCTAGCTTGTGTGGAGCAATTACCGCAAATTTTATCCTTGCACGAAAATATTGTTTTCTTAAAAGTTGCACCACAAATTGATGCTTTAGTTGCAGCATTAACAGAAATGGGATTAGAGCACAACGCTGTCTTTATCAGCAAATGTGGTCATCCTGATCAAGAAATTATCTACAATATTAATTCATTGCTAGAAAAGAAGCTGGAATATCTATCGCTAATGATTGTAAAAAAAGGAGAGATAACAAGATGAAAGTATATTTTGTAGGGGCTGGACCTGGGGATCCTGAACTAATAACTGTCAAAGGAATGAAGCTATTACAAGAAGCTCCTGTAATCATCTACGCTGGTTCATTAGTCAATAAAGAGCTATTAAACTACGCTAAAAAAGATACGGCTATTTACAATAGCGCTACCTTAACCTTGGAGGAAGTAGTTGATATTATCAAGGATGCAGTTGCTAATAATCTTTGGGTAGTAAGGCTCCATACGGGAGACCCTGCTTTATTTGGAGCAATTCAAGAACAGATGGAGCTGTTAGACAAGGAAGGCATTGAGTATCAAGTAGTACCTGGCGTAAGCTCCTTTTTAGCTGCAGCAGCTGCTATCAAAAGCGAGCTGACAATTCCCGAGGTATCTCAGACAGTAATTATTACTAGGCTTGCAGGGAGGACTCCAGTACCGGAAACCCAACAGCTGGCTAGTCTTGCCAAGCATCAAGCTAGTCTATGTATTTTTCTCAGTATTCAAATGATGGAGGAAGTAGTAAAAGAGCTCCAAACCTACTACCCAGCCACTACTCCAGTGGCCATAATAGAAAAAGCCTCATGGCCGGAAGAAAGAATAATGACAGGTACATTAGAAACTATTTCACAGCAGGTGGCTTCAGCGGGTATCCAGAAGACAGCCATGATACTAGTAGGACAGTTTTTAAATGCGAAAAATTATCGATCCCTGCTATATCATCCTGAATTTACTCACGAATATAGAGAAGCTTCCCAATGAAAAGCTTGGCCATAATAGCTCTGACTATGGGGGGAGCAAAGCTAGCTTCTGCTATAATCAAAAATGTATCAGAACATAAATTTACTGTATTTATTCCCGCCTCATTAGCAAGTAAGGAGTTAACCTTAGGGGATATCACCATCAGACAGTTTGACAATAGCTTAAAGGATGAGGTGAAAAAGCAATACCCACATTATGACGGCTTCATTATGATTATGGCCCTTGGAATTGTAGTAAGAGTATTTGCCCCATTAATAAACCATAAGAAAATTGATCCACCTGTGCTATGCTTAGACGAAAAAGGTCAACATGTCATTAGCGTATTAAGTGGCCATTTAGGAGGTGCTAATCAGCTTACTAGACAATTAGCTAAAAAATTAGGAGCCAATGCTGTTATTACTACTGCTACAGATGTAAATAATACATTAGCCTTTGATGAGATAGCAAAAAACCACCAGCTGTCTATTGAACCATTCGCTAATCTTAAATATTTTAATAGTGCAATGGTGCATCAGGAAAAGGTTCTTGTCTACTATGATATATGTTTAAGCAATAGGTTAACAGAGGAGCTAACCAGAGTTAACATTCAATTACGACATTATCAAGAATTTACAGCAAATAGCTATAATCATTCATTGTGTTGTCTTATTACTAATAAGTTACATAAAACAGAGTTAAAGCTAGACAAGCTATTATACTTAAGGCCAGTAAATTTAATTATTGGGGTAGGTTGCCGTAGAAATGTACCGGCTTCAGCCATTATTAAAGCTATTAGTGAAGCATGTGAAATGGTGCAAGTAACAACCGCATCAATTAAAAGCTTAGCAACAGTGGAGATTAAAAGGGATGAGCTAGGTATCACGGCAGCAGCCGAACATTTTCAAGTACCTGTTCAGTATTTTTCAAGCTCTCAGCTAGGTAATATTAACGAACAGTTAAATTTAACAAAATCAAATTTTGTATATCAAGCTATAGGAGTTGAGGGAGTATGCGAACCAGCAGCATTAATGGGGGGGAAAACAACCGAACTGATTTTGAAAAAGACGGTGTTTCCGCAAATAACAATTGCAATAGCCCAGGAAAGATCTATGTAGTAGGCTTAGGGCCTGGTAACATTGAACAAATGAGCCATAGAGCTTATCAAGTGGTGAAAGAAGCAGAAGTAATTATAGGCTACAAAACTTATATAAAATTGATTACTCAGCTTGTTTCTGACAATCAAGAGATTATATCTTCCGGAATGACTAAAGAAATTGACCGATGTAACTTAGCCTTACAAAAGGCCTTAGCAGGGCAGAATGTCTGTTTAGTAAGCAGTGGTGATCCTGGAGTTTACGGAATGGCAGGTATAATGCTTGAGGTAGTAAAGGGTAATGGCCTACTAGGACAGATTGAAGTAGAAACTGTACCGGGTATTACAGCTGCCAATGCCGCTGCTGCAGTGCTAGGAGCACCTCTGATGCATGATTATGTTGTCATTAGTCTGAGTGATTTATTAACACCGTGGGAGACAATTGCTAAGCGAGTAGAGCTGGCAGCTCAAGGAGACTTTGTCATAGTTTTATATAATCCTAAGAGTAAAGGGCGAGTAAAGCAAATAGAGCTAGTACGAGAAATTCTATTGCAGGAGAAGCCTGAGAACACACCTGTAGGAATAGTTACAAATGCGAAGCGGGAAGGGGAGACCTTTGTAATTAGTGATCTTAAAAACTTTACTTCCGAGGAAATCAATATGTTTTCAGTAGTGATAATTGGCAATAGTCAAACCTTTAGCTTTGAAAATCATATGATAACTCCTAGAGGCTATAAGGTATGATTTTACTGCTTGGAGGCACGGAAGACAGCCGACTAATAGCAGAAAAGCTGCAGGAGAGCAACTACAGATTTATAGTCTCAGTAGTTACTGAATATGGAAAATACCTGATAGAGTCAAATGGAAGTAATGATATTGTCTGTGGAGCCTTAGATGAAGTAGGGTTAGTTGACTTAATTGAAAAAAAAAATATAACCACAGTTATTGACGCCACCCACCCTTTCGCAGCGGTTATAACAAATACTACTGCAGCTATATGCAGCACTAAAGAAATAGGCTATTATCGCTATGAAAGACCGGAATTGAAAAATTTATCAGGCCAATCTTTGGCAACTGCCACTAATTTTATTGAAGCGGTTAAGGTAGCTAAAAATATGCCAGGACCATGGCTGTTTGCCACTGGCAGTAAGCAACTGGCAGAAATAATAGAGGCTAAATTTTCTCCTTTAGAAGATCTGTTTGTCCGAGTGCTACCTGACCCCCAAGTAATTAATAAATGTTATCAAATGGGTTTAGTTGCACGAAATATTATTGCTATGCAGGGTCCATTTTCTTATGATTTGAACCGAGCTATCTACATGCAGCTAGGAATCAAAACTATGGTAACAAAAGATAGTGGTGACACTGGAGGAACAGCAGCAAAAATAGAAGCGGCTTTAGCATTAGGACTAAATGTTGTTGTTATAAAACGGCCACAAAATCAGCTGGCTAGCAATAGTATATTCTATTCTATCAATGAATTACTTTGTAAATTGAAAGGAGATTATGAGAAATGAATATAGGATATATAATTTTAGGACATGGCAGTAGAGCCTCGGAGGCTAACGAAAGCTTAAAGCTAATAGCGAATCTGGTTACGGAAAAGCTTGACAGCCAAAATGTGAAAGTTGCATATATGGGATTATGTGAACCTACGCTAGAAGCTGCCACAGAAGAGCTTGTCAATAGCGGTTGTGGCAAAATAATTATTATGCCCTTCTTCTTATATCGAGGTATTCATTTGCAGGAAGATATCCCCGCTAAGATAACAAGTTTGACTGAAAAGCATGACGGTAAAGTTGTCATTAATTTTGCTAAACACATAGGAGTAGATGACAGATTGGCAGATATTGTGGTTGATAGAATTAAGGGGGTAAGCTAATGGAATATATCATCGACCCTAAAGAGATAGAAAAGCGAAGCATGGAAATTATCTCCGATTTAATTGGTCCCCTAGATAATACAGTTGAAGAGCAGGCTATCATTAAAAGAATAATCCACACTACCGGTGACCCAGAGTATAGGCATGTAATTAAGATTCATCCAGAAGCGGTGGCTAATGGATTGGAAGCTTTGCGTCAAGGATCAAAGATATATACCGATGTACGGATGGTTTTAACTGGTATCAATAAGAAAAAGCTAGCTCAACTAAACTCTTCAGTTGAATGTGGGATTGATAGAGAAGATGTGATTGCTACTGCCCTTAAAACAGGAGAAACAAGGGCAATTACTGCCATGAAATTATTTGGGGAGCAGCTCCATGACAGTGTTGTGGCTATTGGCAATGCTCCAACTGCTTTGTTTCAATTATTAAAGTTAGTAGATGAGGGCATTAGGCCAAAGCTGATTGTAGGCACTCCTGTAGGTTTCGTAGGAGCAAAGGAATCAAAAGAATTACTGGAAACATATGATATTCCTTATATAACTGTGGCTGGCTTTAAAGGAGGCAGTGCTGTTGCAGCTGCCGCTGTTAACGCCCTCTTATTACAATTGTAACTTTAACAAGGAGTGACTATAAATGGTTAAGTCAATCATGTTTCAGGGAACAGGCTCTCATGTGGGTAAAAGTATATTAGCAACTGCACTTTGTAGAATTTTCAAACAGGATGGTCATTCCGTTGCCCCCTTTAAGGCACAGAACATGGCCCTAAACTCATATGTAACTAAGTCCGGTGGAGAAATGGGTCGAGCGCAGGTTGCCCAGGCAGAGGCCAGTGGTATTGATCCTGAGGTGGAAATGAATCCAATTTTGTTAAAGCCCACAGGCAATGCCTCATCTCAAGTAATAATTTTAGGTAAACCTATTGGAAACCTTAGCGCCTATGAATATCACCAAGAATTTAACATGACTGCCTTAGAGGTTGTGCAAAATAGCTATCAGAAACTGGCAGACCAGTACGACATTATCGTTTTAGAGGGTGCTGGTAGTCCTGCAGAAGTAAATCTAAAAGCTAGAGATATCGTGAACATGAGAATGGCTAAATTAGCTAATGCTCCCGTAGTTTTAATTGCAGACATTGATAGAGGAGGGGCCATCGCTTCTATAGTGGGAACATTAGAGCTGCTTGACGAAGATGAGAAGGATTTAGTGCAAGGCTTAGTAATAAATAAGTTTCGGGGTGATGTAACCCTGCTGGAGCCAGCATTGAAGTTTTTAGAAGAAAAGACTGGAAAGCCAGTACTGGGAGTAATACCCTATATGACTGAGGTGGGCATCGCAGACGAGGATTCGGTATCTAGAGAAAATGACGATGGAGCAAAAAAACATACTAACACTGACAGACTTGATATAGTAGTAATATCATTACCTAGATTGTCAAACTTCACTGACTTTGACTGTTTTCAAGCGGATCCAGATGTTGCTTTAAGATATGTGAAACAGGTTAAAGACATTGATAAGCCTGATTTGATTATTATTCCAGGAAGCAAGAACACAATTGAAGACTTACTGTTCTTACAATCCTCAGGGCTTGCAGAGGAAATAAAAAGGTTAGCAGAGGAAGGCGTAGCAGTGGTAGGTATTTGTGGTGGATATCAGATCCTAGGACAAGAGCTTTCTGATCCCTTTGCCACAGAGTCCTCTATTAGTAAGGCTTATGGATTAGGGCTACTGCCAATTAATACCGTATTCGCTAAAGAGAAAACAACTAGACAGGTTCAAGGTTATGTTAATGAAACCACCAGTCCCTTACTAAAAGATTGTAGTGAAGTAGAAATAAGTGGCTATGAGATTCATATGGGAGTAAGTGAGCTATTAGATAGTGTAGAGACTGTTTGTTCTCTTTTTCAAGATATGAAAACAAAAGCTATTGCCAGAGCCGATGGAGCTGTATCTACTAATGGCACAGTTTTCGGTACCTACGTCCATGGAATCTTTGATAACAATAGCTTTAGAAGACAGTTTCTAAATAACCTTAGGGTAATTAAAGGCTGGGAACCATTAGCTACCAATGCAATTTCTTTTGAAGCACAAAAGGAAGAAGCTTATAATAAGCTGGCGGACCACGTTCGAGCATATCTCGACATGGATAAGATTTACCAAATTATAGGATTGCGATGAACGAATTAGTTATTATTATAGTTTTAGCCATAATATTGGATATAGCTATCGGAGATCCCAAAAAGCTTACTCATCCAGTAGTTTATATCGGAGGCTTAATAAGCAAGTTAGAGCAAATTTTATATCCTAAGGATGAGACTGCCACTAAGATATCACTCATTAATGGTGGCATTTTAGTGGCGATTGTTTTAATGATCACTTATGTAGTTACAGCTTTAATCATTTACCTTTCTTTCCAGCTGCATTATTGGTTTGGCATTGGTATCTCAGCCTGGATAATGTCTTCTACTTTAGCAACCAAGAGTTTAAAAGAAGCAGCCCAGGAGATATTTATACCACTAGCATTGGGAGACTTAAAAGCTGCCAGCCAAAAGCTAGCCTATGTAGTAAGCCGTCAAACTGATGATCTTCCGGCTTCTGAAATTGCTAG
>JAWSUQ010000059.1:0-10693 GCA_033549265.1 Bacillota bacterium | reverse complement strand
ACACAAGCCACATCAGTTAGGTAGCAAACTATCACTAACAGGTCACTGTCCTTCTAAGTAAATATTGCCTTTTTTAGATAAGACTACTGTTTTAGTAGCTTTGCTATTAAGCCTCCCCCTCAGGAGAGAACACCTATTATTCGATTATACGTTTAACTAATAAAGCCCCAACTATATCTATATAGTGGGGGCTTATGAGCATTTAAATAACAAACTCTCATCAGTCACCTCCCCATGCACGTAGTTCTCTGGTGAACGAAACAAGCAGGTCTCCTGGCTTAGGTTCGTCGCTCTCCTCCGTCTTCCCAGTCAATATGACCAGTGACATTAGTGGAAGATCACTCCCCTTTACAGTGGCGGCACCGCACCGGATTTTAACCGGTTTTCCTTTAGGCTTGAAAAAGCTACTTGTTTTCATTTGATTTTTATTTTTTTAATTTTTATAGTATTATATTTTATTTATTCTCTTTTTAAAACAAAACTCCTTCTTGGTTCAGATAAAATTTTCCTATTTCTTTATCAAAATCTTAGTACTTTGACACAAAAGGATTGTCCTTTATATAAAAACGCCAAGGCATATCTATATATTCCTCAGCGTAATCAATATTAATTCGCTTAGCTGATTTAATAGAAAATTTATGTTGTTGGGGATTTTCCTTAATATACAGCTGGTCTCCTGATACAAGGTTATATCCATTTAAGGCTTTATTGATATTTAATGCCTGACACAGCTTACCTGGACCGTTGGTTAGGTCTGCTATTTTTTTGCTTTTTATACATCTGCTTTCCTTGATTATATCAAGACCAGCTATTGGTTCAACGGCTCTAATTAAAACAGCCTCAGGCTTATCTTTTAGATTAGTAACTACATTAAAGCAATAATACATGCCATAAATAAAATAGATATAGGCATGTCCACCGCTGTGAAACATTACTTCAGTCCGCTTGGTCCGCTTATTTTGATAAGCATGACAGCCTTTGTCCTCAGGACCAATATATGCTTCGGTTTCAACAATGCTGCATATTACCTCTCTATCACCAATTTTGCGAACTAACAATTTCCCCAGTAATTCTTTTGCAACAATTAGGGCATCCTGCTGATAGAACTCATATCCTAACGTGATTGTATTCACTCCCTTTTTCCTTAATGAGCTTTGCAAGATGTCTGCCATAGCTATTCATCACCCATAGGTGGATTGGTGCCTGGGTCAAACTATAAAAAAACCAAGGAAGGGCAGGCACAAAATCATGAATAGCAGCTAGTACATATTTTCCCTTCAATACCTGGCGAAATTCCAGTCTGCCGCGGCGATTTTTATTAAAGGGCTTTGCTAAGAGACCTCCTGTTATATAATATAACGGACGATCCTTTGAGCTTCGTTCTGATGAGAAGGTTAGTTCAAGTAACGGTTTAGCCATAAAACGTAGATAGAAGCTAATATTGCCAAACTCATCTACTTTTACTTTTATCAAAGACCCAAAAAACTTGGGCAACCAATCAGCATAATAACGGGCAGCCCAATCTGCATCCTTGTTTTTGGGCAAAGGAAGGCGTTGGACAGAACGTACATTTAAGATAGCTTTATTGGTGATTCTTCTTTTTTTGATGGCATATTTCTTTGTGAGTTGTTTGTTACTATCTTTTAGCGAAATTTTAACCGCTTCACTAAAGGTCAATCCCCTGAGACCTAATTGCCGCTGCAGCCTAAGATCCTTAGCAACTAGATCAAACTGCAAGCTTTCAACCAGTGGATATACCAGTGCCATTGGGGCACCGGTGATTATGCTCAGGAGATATCGGGCCAAACCTACTGAAAAAAAAGGATTTCTGAAAATTCTCCGCTTGTAGCCCATTATCTCAGCGGTTGTCTTTAGTAGCTGACTATAAGTTAAAATATCAGGCCCGCCAATATCAAAGGATTGATTGTAGGTGCCTTCATTTCCAATACAATATTTCAGAATAGGTACTACATCAGTTAGGGCGATTGGTTGAATCAATGACCGCTGCCAAGAAGAAAAGGTCATCAGCGGTAACCGTTTGATAGTTTCTATTAATATATTAAAGGTGGGTCCATCCTGCCCTACTATCAGAGCAGCCCTGAGGGCTGTGACCGGGACTCCATGGGCCCCCAAGGTTTCTTCTACTTCTAATCGACTGCGCAAATGGATTGACAGTTCGTTAGCATCTGGAATAATGTCTCCCAAATAGATAATTTGTTTAACTCCAGCTTTTTTCGCTGCACGGCTAAAATTATCAGCTAAAATTAAATCCATATCTTCAAAGTTTCCCTGAGTCAAGCGGGCTGATGGCATCATGGAATGTACTAAGTAGATAGCGTAATCAGCACCATCCAAGGCTTCTTCAGCCCCCCTAAGGGAATAAAGGTCACACTGCCGCCAAATAAACTCATCGTTAAAAGGCATTCTGCTTAATCCAATTACCTCATAAGTAGCAGCCAAATACTTTAACAATCTGCGGCCCACAAAACCACTTGCCCCAGCAATGACAACCCTAGGCTTGCTTTTATCTTCCTTCATATAGTTCTCCTTCGCGTTTCTCTTTTAAGCTCTATAATCAAGTTTACACGAATAGAGTAAATAAGTCATCATTATATTAATAGCTAGCAAAAAACATAAGCCTAATCTATGAAAATACCCCTCTACATTATTAAAGAGGCTAATATTT
Organism: Bacillota bacterium; assembly: GCA_033549265.1. Taxonomy (GTDB): domain Bacteria; phylum Bacillota; class Desulfitisporia; order Desulfitisporales; family JAWSUQ01; genus JAWSUQ01. The sequence goes on along the minus strand of JAWSUQ010000059.1, from coordinate 8,007 downwards.
TAATGAAATGGCTTCATAACTACTTTAATACAGTTATCTTCTCTTCTACCAAATTTGCGGTAGCCTTCCATAGCTTCCTCTAGAGACAAGGTATGGGTAATAATGTCATCTGCCCTTAATTTTCCTTCCTGGATATACTTAAGCAGCTCATCTAAATAGTTCTGTACTAACGCCTGACCACCTTTGATAGTTATACCTTTAGAAAAGATATCACCTATAGGAAAGCTGTTAGCTTTGGCCCCATATGCTCCGGCTAACCCGAGTGTACCACCATGTCGGATGGCCTCTATTTCCCAATTGATAGCTGACACAGAAGAAACAGGCGGTTGATCTTCCGGGCGTAATCCAGGAAGTGGCGGTATTCCTGCCCTTTTCATATATACAGTTGTAGAAACAAATGGATTGGTAGGTTCAGCCTCTAATCCCACTGCGTCAATAACGACATCAGCGCCTCTTCCTTTAGTCATTTCTTGAATCATCTCGCCTGGATCCACTTCTCTAAAGTCTATAGTTTCTACTCCAGGATTTATTCTTTTAGCATATTCTAACCGATAAGGAATTTGATCAACTGCAATTACTCTTTCGGCTCCTTTGAAGGCTGCACAGCGCTGAGCCAGCAAACCTACTGGCCCGCAGCCAAAGACTGCTACTGTATCCCCTGGCTTAACTTCACAGACATCGGTAATCCAATAAGCTGTTGGTAAAATATCTGTTAGAAATATTGCTTGCTCATCAGTCAAATCATCAGGTATCCGAATAGGGCTTACATCGGCATAGGGAACTCGCACATATTCCGCCTGGCCACCAGCAAAGCCGCCATAAGATTCTCCATGACCAAAGGCAGCCCCTATTTCCCCTTTATCGTTTGACCGAATACAATGAGTCCATAGCTTAGCTCTACACATTTCACACTCACCACAGGAAATGGGGAAAGGTACTAATACCCTGTCTCCCTTATGCCATTTTTTAACATCCTTCCCTACCTCTTCAACAATTCCCATGAATTCATGTCCTAGTACTGTCCCACCTGGCATATGAGGATAGAGACCATGAAATAAATGTAAATCAGAGCCACAGATGCAAGTAGAGGTAATTCTTACAATCATTTCCCGAGGGTCTTTAATTTCTGGATCTGGAACATCTTTTAAAGTAATCTCATAGGGCTTTTGATATACTACTGCTTTCATGAAAAACCTCCTTGAGTAAAACACAATATAGTTTTATAACTATTATTAAGAAAAGTTTGTATAAATATTCTCAAGCCTTTAGGGAATAATAAATTTTGGGAACGAAAGGAACAAATGGTATAGGCAATAGTTTTAATCAAATTAAGGAGGAGTTAAATGATGGCAGCAAATTACGGTGCTCACGAAGTAATGGAGGTTCATGAAGTATTAACTAAAGCAATCGATGTGATTAATTTGTTTCAATTATACCAGCCGTTTGTTAAAGATCCTGAGCTGAAAAGCATTTTGCAAAAGCAATTAGAGTTTACCAATCAGGAATACTTTAACATGGTACAAGCCATTGGCCAGCAAGGAATGGGATCAGCTGTTCCATACCGCAATCCTAGGGGTTTTAGCCCGTCATATGGATTGCAAAATCCTGCTCCACAGGCCCCTAATGCCTCAATGAATGAAATGGATGATAGGGATGTTGCTAGTGGTATGCTTGGATGTCACAAAGCTTCTGCCAGTATGAAAATGATAGCAGCTCTTGAATGTGCTGATCCAAATCTTCGCCAAATGATTCAACAAGGTGCTAATAACTGCGCAGACCAAGCATATGAGGTATGGCAATATATGAATGCCAAAGGATATTATCAGATACCAACTATGCAACAAACAACTACCAATAATTTTATAGATACCTATAATGCGCCTATGATGGCTGGTATGATGACAACAGCCGTTAATACAGGCCTTCAGCAGAATCCAAATATGATGCTATTAGACTAAATTAAAGATAGATCTTATTTGACTAAAACAAAGACCAACTACTAAATTTTCAGTAGTTGGTCTTTTATACCAATATGAGTTCTGTTGCTCCAATAGTATTTTATCAAATTAGTTTTATAATTTGGACGGCGGAGCTAGTACCAATCCGGTTAGCACCGGCCTGTACCATTTGAAGTAAGGTCTCTAAATCCTTAATGCCCCCTGAGGCTTTTACACCCATTTGTTGACCAACAGTTTGACGAAGCAACTGGACGTCTTCCACAGTAGCACCACCTGAGCCAAAGCCGGTGGAAGTTTTAACAAAGTGGGCCCCTGCTTCCATAGCTACATGACAAGTGGTTATCTTTTCTTCGTTGGTTAAATGGCAGGTTTCTAAAATTACCTTTACCACCATTCCTGCAGCTTCTACTACAGATTTAATTTCTGATTTTACATAGTTCCAGTTTCCTTCTTTAATTGCACCCATATGAACTACCATATCGATTTCCTTGGCACCGTTATTAACTGCTTCAATAGTTTCGGCCACTTTTACCGCTGTAGTATTAGCACCTAATGGAAAGCCCACCACTGTACATGTAGCAACCTGGGAACCTTGTAGTGATGAAGCTGCCATCTTCACATGACTAGGATTTACACAGACTGATGCGAAATTGTATTGAAGCGCTTGCTGACATAATATTCTGATTTGCTGTTCAGTAGCCTCTGGCTTTAGTAAGGTATGATCAACTAATTGGGCTAATTGATTTGCTTGTTCTCTTGTAATTTTCTCCAATTTGCAGCCTCCTGTTATATTCTCATAAATATTATCCAGTATTTTAAATAAGTATAGTAAACAATTATAAATCTATTCAATAATTAGCCATTGCTTGCTGCAATTGCTTTGTTCATATCCTTAATAAAAGCTAATACTGCTTCCTCTTTGGTCGCCCAAGAAGTGACTAGTCGAACGGCAGAGCTTTTAGCATCAACCTTTTCCCAAATATAAAATTCATATTGTTCTAGAAGTTTATTAATAACCTCATTAGGCAGTATGGGAAATATTTGATTTGATGGTGAGTTTGTTAAAAAACTAAAGCCTGCTTTGCTAATTTCTGCTCTAATTAAATCAGCCATTTTATTAGCATGCTTGGCCAGTTCGAAGAATAGGTCATCCTGAAAAAGCTCGAGAAACTGTATCCCAAGGAGTTTTCCTTTAGCAAGAAGCGCTCCCTTCTGCTTCATATGATAGCGGAAATCCTCCTTAAGGGAATCATGGCAGATCACCAACGCTTCACCTATAAGTGCTCCATTCTTTGTTCCTCCTATATAGAAGGCATCAAGAAGTGTCCCCAGGTCGGAAAGTTTCAGGTCATTCTCTGCACAACACAAGGCAGACCCCAGCCTAGCACCGTCCATGAACAAAAAGAGGTTGTTTTCTTTACAGAATTGACTTAACTGTATCAATTCCCTCTTGTTATATATTGATCCAATTTCTGTTGAATTGGAGATATAAACTAATCTAGGCTTTACCATGTGTTCATCACCATGTGCGTCCAGTATAGGTTTAATGAGGGACGGAGTTAATTTTCCGTCAACTGTCTCAATTGAAAGGATTTTGTGTCCTGTAGCCTCGATAGCACCAGTCTCATGAACTAATATGTGACCAGTAGAGGCTGCAATGGCAGCTTCATGAGGCCTTAAAAAAGCTGACAGAGCGGTAAGATTAGTTTGAGTACCCCCTGAAAGTATGTGAATGCCTATATCACTGCGGCCGATTCTTTCTTTTAATAACTCGACTGCTTTTTGAGAAAACCTATCCTGCCCATAGCCATCCACCTGCTCAAAGTTTGATTCGACCAAGGCATTTAATATTCTAGGATGAGCTCCTTCACTGTAATCATTCTTAAAGCTATACATTTGTCTTCCCGCCTTTTATAGAATTTGTTTGTGATAACTATAATTTCGTGGTAGCTTTTTATATTCCTGCATTTATTCTTTCTAAAAATTATCAAAGGATTTTGATAAAGCTTTATGGCTTCAATGCCATCACCTATTTTGAAGCTGATCACTTTCAAAATTTTGTGTATGGTTTTAGAATCTCTGGAGAAAAATAAAGTGAGGTGTTTTTTATGGACAGCATTATAAAAGTAATACTAAATTCTTTGATAGTTTTTTTCTTAGTTTTTCTGATGGCTAGAATTATAGGCAAGAAGCTTTTATCTCAGATGACCTTTTTTGACTTTGTAATCGGGGTAACGATTGGTACAGTTGGAGGTGCCTTTATTACCACTGAAATACGAGGATTTTATGTGCTTTTAAGCCCAGTGGTATTAACTGTATTAGTAGTAATTTTAGGTTACTTATCCTTAAGTTCTGTTGCCTTTAGAAAATTAGTAGAAGGAGAGCCGGTTATAGTAATTCAAAATGGAAAAATCTTTGAAAATAATCTTCGTAAACTGCGATATAACCTGGATGATCTTATGGCACAGCTCCGGGTAAAAAAGGTATTTGATCTAAGTCAAGTAGAGTTTGCCATATTAGAGCCCCATGGACAGCTTAGCGTTTTAAAAAAGAGTCAATATGAAACTGTTACTCCGCAAGACCTAGGGCTTAGCACCACCTATCAAGGCGTATCATCAGAAATAATCCGCGATGGTGAAGTTGTTGAACAAAATCTAGAGCAAAATCACCTTAGCCATGAATGGTTGCAAAAAGAGCTTGCCTCTAGGAATATAAAAGATATAAAAAATGTGGTACTTGCAACACTGGCAACTAATGGAACACTTTATGTCGACTTAAAAAATGACAATCTTAATTACATTCAAGAGGTCGAAGATGATGACTCACTTATTTAAGAAAGGTTACAATGTTACTTCATTCTGCTCTTTATTGCCACCCGTATTTTCCTTTAAACTCAACAAATCCAACCTTACCAAAAGAATGTTTAATAATTTGTCCATTCTCATCTTTACTAATAAGAACTAGCTCCTGATGCCCCTTATCTCCTATGGGGGCTAACATTTTCCCATTGTTATCTAATTGATTCAGTAATGTTTTGGGAAACTGTCCAGCTCCTGCTGTAACGATTATCTTATTATAAGGGGCAAACTGGGGCCAGCCTTCACTACCATCACCTACTTTAAAGTAGATATTCCGGTATCCTAACTTCTTCAAGCGATGCCGAGCTTTACTGGATAGCTCTTCTAACAGCTCTATTGTATAAATTGCTTGAGCAAACTCAGCCAAAAAAACCGTTTGATACCCAGAACCGGTCCCTATTTCCAGCACTTTGTCGTTTTTGTTCAAATCTAAACGCAATGTCATCTCTAGTACTAGGCTTGGCTGGGAAATTGTTTGACCGAGGCCAATAGGTAGTGCTTGATCAAAGCTTGCATAATTTTTATATTCATTATCAATAAACCTTGCTCGGTTTAACTCTTGAAAGAAATCAAAGATCTCTTTATTCTTAATGGGATTATGACTACATATATTGTTTTCCATATACATCCTCTCTTCCCTATAAACTAAAATTAGTATTTGTTAGGAGGCTAGATGTAATTCGTGGAAAGCGTGAATTTATTCAACTGTTTAACATTTTAATCCTGCAAAGTACTTCTTGTAGGATTATTTTTATATATAGAAGTTGTAGCTAAATGTTGTATACATTAATGATGATATGTTATATTATTAATATTATTGTTACGCTTAACTTACATAGCTTGTAACATTATGATTAATAAATAAGGAAAATATGATTAAAACTTAATTATATTTTCCTTAATGACTATAAAGAGGTGATTTTTATGAATACAACATTGAACAACAATAAATTTTTCAAAGACCTAGTTACCTTGGCCCATGATGGCAATTTTATTCCTACTGAAGCTTATGATGACTATGACGCTAAAGTCGGATTAAGGAATAATGATGGCACAGGAGTATTAACCGGGTTAACTGAAATTGGTGAAGTAAAATCTTTTGAGCTAGGGCCTAACGGCGAAAGGGTGCCTCGGGAAGGTCAATTGTTCTATCGTGGTATTGAAGTTAATGAGTTAGTAAAAGGTTATCAAACTGAAAATAGGCATGGTTTTGAAGAAGTTTGCTATTTATTGCTATTTGGCAAGCTGCCTAACAAGGCAGAATTGTTAAATTTTCAACAATTATTAAGGGCACAACGTTCATTGCCTAGCGGATTTACTGAAGACATGATCTTAAAAGCTCCTAGTAACAACATTATGAATAAACTAGCAAGAAATGTATTAACTTGCTATTCTTATGATAATAATCCTGATGACGTAAGTTTAGGCAATACCTTGCGTCAATGCATTGAGTTGATAGCTCAGTTTCCAACCATGATTGCGTACGCCTATCAGGCTAAGATTCATTTTTATGATAATCAAAGCTTATTTATTCACCATCCCCAACCTGAGCTTACAGCTTCTGAAAACTTTTTGCACATGTCACGAAAGGATCATAACTATTCAAAGCTGGAGGCCGAACTCTTAGACTTAAATTTAATATTACATGCTGAGCACGGTGGTGGTAATAATTCTACCTTTGCAGCCCGAGTAGTTTGTTCCACAGGTACTGATACTTATTCTGCTATTGCAGCGGCTGTCGGTTCTCTTAAAGGGCCTAAACACGGGGGAGCTAACATTAAAGTAATGGAAATGATTGCAGATATTAAGGAGCATGTTAAAGACTGGGGTAATGAAGCTGAATTAGAAGCTTACTTAACTAAAATCATTAGAAAAGAAGCCTTTGATAGGTTAGGCTTAATTTATGGTTTAGGGCATGCGGTCTATACTTTATCTGACCCAAGAGCAATATTGCTGAAAGAAAAAGCTAAAGAACTAGCAATAGAAAAGAATATGGAAGAAGAATTTGAGTTATATAATAGTATCGCCAAGATTGGACGTAAAGTTTTTGCTCAAGAAAAGGGAGATGCTAAACTAATTAATCCGAACGTTGACTTTTATTCAGGCTTTGTTTATCAGATGTTAAATATCCCCATGGATCTTTATACACCACTTTTTGCTATGTCCAGGATTGCAGGTTGGACTGCTCACCGGATTGAGGAATTAGTCAGCAATAACAAAATTATTAGACCAGCCTATAAAAATATTAATCCCCATAAACCTTTTATTCCGTTAGCAGAACGTAATTAAGGAGAAAAATATGTAGATGTGTAGTTTGAGTGACGCCCTAGTTCACTGTTGGAGCAGTGTACATTTAACAGGGCGTCTTTTCAATTTGTTATAGTCAACTTTTGAGCAAGCCTAGCATATATTTCACCCTTTTCTTGTATAAGTATAACTCATGATTAGACCGTAGCACTTTTGCTAACACTGATTTTTTTTTGCTCTCTGATAGGTAAATTTACTAATGCTGCTATAGCCGCTAAGCTGATGTCAGCATACCACATCCACAGGTAGTTTCCGTCATGAGCTATAGCAAGTCCTCCAAGCCATGCTCCCAAAAAGCCTCCTACTTGGTGTGTAAGGACCGTTAAACCAAAAAGAGTAGCCAAATACTTAGTGCCAAATAGTTTTCCTATTAGCCCTGCGGTTGGTGGTACTGTAGCAAGCCAAGTGAATCCAAGGGCTGCAGCAAAGATGTAAAATGTAAGAGGTGTTTTAGGTGCTATGAGAAAAAATCCTATCATGACAGCACGACTTCCGTATAAAACTGCAAGTATATATTTCATCCGAAAGATTGTTCCAAGTGCACCAGCAAATAAGCTACCAGCAATATTAAATAAACCGATGATAGATATGGAAATGGCTGACACATTAGCAGAGTAACCACTTAACGCAACTTCCCCCGGCAAATGTGTTACCAGAAATGCCACGTGGAAGCCACATGTGAAAAAGGCGGCATGTAAGCATAAGTAGCTCCGATCACCCATTGCCTGGCAAATTTGTCTCCAAAGGCCTTCAGAAGGTTGTGCTACCTCAACCTTCTGAAGTGATGAATTTTTACACAATAATGAAGCAAGAGGAATAGTTACTAATGTAGTTGCTGCCATGGTAAGCATGGCTGTAATCCAACCAAACCCACTTATTATCAT
>JAWSUQ010000058.1:1482-10798 GCA_033549265.1 Bacillota bacterium | reverse complement strand
CTATAAAAGTATAACATACTTGCTAAACTTGACAAAGTACCTGTTATTTTTTTGTCCACTATTGAATATGTATAAACAAGCATAACAAGCATAGGGGGTAAAAAGATGACAGAAAAGTGGTTTTCCATGGAGGTAGAAGAAGTAGTAGAAATGCTTAGAACTGACAGCTTACAGGGCCTAGAAAATAAAGAAGCAGAGCTTAGACTAGCAAAATACGGGCTTAATCAGCTAACGGAAAAAAAGAAAATTACTGCACTACAAATGTTTATTGCACAGTTTAAAGATTTTATGGTGATGATACTGTTGGGCGCTGCTCTAGTTTCTGGGGTATTAGGGGAGGTGGCAGATACTATTACGATATTTGCTATCATTATGATAAATGCCTGCTTAGGATTTATTCAAGAGCGAAGAGCAGAGAAATCGATGGAAGCACTGAAAAAGCTAACAGCACCCGAAGCTTCAGTTATTAGAGAGGGGGAAGAGATTAGCATACCGGCGAAGGATCTCGTACCTGGGGATATAGTAGTGATTGAAACAGGTGATAGAATACCGGCAGATATTAGATTATTTCAGGCTATCAATTTAGAGGTTGATGAGTCGTTGTTAACTGGCGAATCTGTACCGGTAAAAAAGTCGGATGAGGGCTTAATCGGAAAGCAATTGGGAGTAGGAGAACAAAAGAATATTGCCTTTTCAGGTACAGTTATCACTAGAGGAAGAGGAAAAGGAATTGTCATCGGCACTGGAATGGGTACGGAAATGGGGCAGATAGCAGGTCTGATGCAGGATGTTAAGGAAGAAGATACGCCTTTGCAAAAGCGGCTAGAGCAGCTAGGAAAATGGTTGGTCGTTCTTTGTCTCCTAATCAGCGCCATCGTAGTAGGGCTTGGAATTTATCAGGGAAAACCATTATTTCAAATGTTCCTAGCGGGAGTTAGCTTAGCGGTTGCAGCCATTCCAGAGGGCTTGCCTGCAGTAGTTACGATTGCATTAGCAGTAGGGGTGCAAAAGATGATTCGCCGCAACGCCATCATTCGTAAGCTTCCAGCAGTAGAAACCTTAGGCTGTGCTACAGTTATATGCTCTGACAAGACGGGTACCTTAACTCAAAATGAAATGACAGTGAGACAGGTTTGGGCCAATGATAAAATCTTCCAGGTTACAGGACAGGGCTATGATCCAAAAGGAGATATTTTGGATGGAGATACTGGCGATTCATATAAGTATGCTGAGGAAATAGAAAAAGCTTTAGCTATTAGTGTCCTTTGCAATAACTCGATGCTTCGAAAAAGCAACACCGCTATAGGTGGATTGTTTCGCAGAAACAAAAATGATCGGGATTGGAATGTTGTGGGTGATCCTACTGAGGGAGCATTATTAGTCTTAGGTGCCAAAGGTCAGACCTGGAGAGAAAAGCTAGAAAAGAATCTTACTCGTATTGAGGAGATACCATTCGACTCAGATCGAAAGAGAATGACTGTTGTTTATCGAGACGATAAGGGAGCCAAGGAGGCACTAATTAAAGGAGCCCCAGATGTGGTACTATCCCTTTGCAGCAATATCTTAATCAATGGAAAGGTGTTGCCATTAAAAGATACCATTAGAGAACATATTAAAGAGCAAAACGGCAAAATGGCAAACCAAGCTCTTAGAGTATTAGCGCTAGCCTATAGAGAGCTTCCACCAGGGATGGCCCTTGATGCAGATAAAGTGGAAACAGGGCTCACCTTTGTGGCTTTGACGGGAATGATTGATCCCCCTCGGCCCCAGGCTAAGAAAGCGATAGAGGTTTGTAAAAAAGCAGGCATAAGAACAGTAATGATTACTGGAGATCATCACTTGACAGCCCTTGCAGTGGCTAAAGAGCTAGGGATGATGGGCAGTGAAGATAAAGTAATGACGGGGCAAGAATTAGAGCAAACTTCTGATAAAGCATTTAAAGAAAAGGTCAAAGACATTGCAGTATATGCAAGAGTTTCTCCAAAGCATAAGTTGAGAATAGTAAAAGCCCTAAAGCAAAATGGGCATGTAGTGGCCATGACTGGTGATGGAGTAAATGATGCACCGGCTGTAAAGGAAGCGGATATTGGCATCTCTATGGGAAAGACAGGGACAGATGTAACAAAAGAAGCTTCAGCGATGGTATTAGGTGATGATGACTTCGCCACTATTGTGGCAGCTGTAGAGGAAGGAAGAGGTATTTACGATAATGTTCGCAAATTTATAAGATATCTGCTTTCCTGTAATATTGGCGAAGTATTAGTCATGTTTTTAGCGGCTATTGGGGGCTTACCCCTGCCTTTGCTACCTATTCAGATTTTATGGGTAAATCTTGTTACCGATGGTCTTCCAGCTATGGCCTTAGGGGTGGATAATAACGATCCTGACATTATGTCCCGTAAGCCTCGCAGTCCTAAAGAAAGTGTTTTTAGCCAGGGTCTAGGTCGAAAAATTGTCTTCAGAGGGGTGCAAATTGCTGTAGGAACGTTAGTGGTATTTGTCCTTGGACTAGTGTTGAGCGGCTATAATGTGGAGCTAGCTAGAACAATGGCATTTACAACACTGGTTTTTTCGCAGCTGTTCCATGTATTCGATTGTAAATCTGAAAGACATAGCGTATTTGAAGTTGGGGTTTTCTCTAACCCCTATTTAATCGGTGCAGTAATTATTTCTGCCTCCATGCAGATGACTGTTTTATATGTGCCGTTTTTTCAAAGCGTATTCAAGACTGTACCTTTGTCAGGGCTGGAGTGGATGATTATTCTGGCAGTAGCTGGTGGCAAGACATTTTTTACAGCAGTTATGCACTTTATTGTAAAGCCGGTATTCCGCAGATTAGCAATCCTAAAGGTATAGTACTGTTTTTAACAGAGGGCTTACTTAGTAAGCTCTCTTTAAGTTTTTATGAGAATAAAGGCAGGAAATGGGCAAAATATGGTGAATATATGGCTGATATAAATATTTCCACCAAAATTAGGGATAATGATATAATGATAAGATTGCCAGAATGGGGGCTTAGAAATGATAAAAAGCATGACAGGTTTTGGTAGCGGAGAAATAACTGATAATGGTTGGAATATAAGAGTGGAAGTTAAGGCTGTCAATCACCGCTACAGTGAAGCAATAGTTAGGCTGCCTCGACAGTTTTCATTACTTGAAGAAACTGTTCGAGCACAAATCCAAAAAAAAGTAACGCGTGGCAGGATAGAAGCTTATTTAAATTTTGAAGAAACAGAAGAGAAAAAGAGTATTGTTAAGCTTGACAAAGATTTAGCCGTAGCTTATTATAAATCGTTGAAAGAATTATCCGGTATTTTAGATAGAAACGACAGTGAGGTTACCGCTATTCAGTTGGCTCAGCTGCCAGAGGTTATAGCAGTCAAGGAAGAGGACATTGATTTTGAAGTAATTAAAGAATTGGTGATTAAGGCTATGGTGGGAGCTTTAGCTAAGCTCAATAAAATGAGGGAGACTGAAGGTGAAGAGCTCACCAAGGACTTATCTCAGCGGTTAGCTAAGCTTGTAGGGATTACACAACAAATAAAAGAGCGCAGTCCTAAGGTAGTAAAGGAATATCAGGATAAAATTAATGAGCGCATTAAAGAGCTACTAGTACATATCCCTCTAGATGAGAACAGGCTAGCAATGGAAATTGCAGTTTTTGCTGATAAATGTAATATTGATGAGGAGTTGGTGAGACTTGACAGTCACTGCCATCAATTCAATCAATCGTTGGCATCAGAAGAAGCAGTAGGAAGAAAGCTGGATTTTTTAGTACAAGAAATGAATCGAGAAGTAAATACCATTGGTTCAAAAGCAAATGATTTAACGATATCGCATCTGGTAGTAGAGGCAAAAAGTGAGCTGGAAAAAATCCGTGAACAAGTACAGAATATTGAATAGGAGGATTGACATGGTAAAATTAATTAATATTGGCTTTGGTAACATTGTATCTGCAAACAGAATAATATCTATTGTAAGTCCAGAATCGGCACCTATAAAGCGTCTTATTCAAGAGGCAAGAGATAGGGGTATGTTGATTGATGCTACGTATGGTAGACGAACTAGAGCAGTTATTATTACTGATAGTGATCATGTGGTGCTTTCGGCTGTACAGCCAGAAACAGTTGCTCATAGATTAACTAATAATAAAGATAATAATCAAGAAGAAGTAGACGAATAGGGGATATTATGAAAGAGGGAATTTTAATAGTTATTTCGGGTCCTTCAGGTGCAGGGAAGGGTACTGTCTGTAGTCAATTAAGAAAAATATTGCCTAATTTAAAATACTCTACCTCTGCCACAACCAGGACTCCCAGATCTGGAGAAAAAGAAGGAGTTAATTATTACTTTTTATCAATGAATCAATTTGAACAGATGATTTCTGACAATAAGCTTTTAGAATACGCTCGGGTATATGATAATTACTACGGGACTCCTAAGGAAAAGGTAGAGGAAGCTTTAGCGCTAGGAGAAGACGTTCTATTAGAGATTGATATCCAAGGGGCGCTGCAAGTAAAGAAAAGATTTCCCAATGGAGTATTTATTTTTTTAACTCCCCCAACCTTAACAGAGCTCAAAAAGCGAATTATTAATAGGGGCACTGAGAGCCAGGAATCATTAACGAGAAGACTTGGAAGTGTACAACAGGAATTAAGCTATATAAATGAATATGAATATCTTGTCATAAATGATGATATAAATAAATGTGCCAAAGAAATAGGAGCTATTATTTTAGCGGAAAAGTGTAAGGTTAAACGGAATCAACATAATATAACCCAAATTGTAGGGAGGGAAATTTAATGAAACAGCCTTCTTTAGATAGACTATTAAATGTAGTTGATAGTAAGTATACTTTAGTGGTGGCGGTTGCTAAAAGAGCGAGAATGTTAAATGAGGGAACTAAGCCCTTGGCAGAAGGTGACTATATCAAACCAGTTACTGCTGCTATGCATGAGCTTGCAGACAAAAAAATAACTTATAGAAAACTTAAATAGTGGCTAGCAACATGGATAAAAAGAAGTATGTTGGTGTAAACGTAGTGGTTGGATTAACAGGAGGGATTGCCTGTTATAAAGCTGTTGAAATTGTAAGTTATTTAACCCAAATGGGAGCTAACGTCAATGTAGCTATGACTAGTGCAGCATGTGAATTTGTAACACCATTAACGCTCCAATCAATATCAAACAATCCAGTTGTTACCGATTTATTTGATACAGCTCAACAAGGAAATGTTAAACATATAGCTCTTGTGGAAAAGGCTGATATCATACTTATTGTTCCAGCTACAGCTAATTTTATCGGCAAGTTAGCCACAGGGATTGCTGATGATCTCTTATCTACCACAATAATGGCGGCTAAGGCCCCTGTGTTGATAGCAGCTGCTATGAATGTAAATATGTACTCAAATAGAATTGTACAAGAAAATATCAATAAGCTCAAAAATTACGGTTATTATATAATAGAGCCTGACGTAGGATATTTGGCATGTGGTACGGTAGGAAGAGGAAGACTGGCTGAAGCCTCTAAAATCATAGAAGAGCTAGATAAGGTCCTCTTTCCCAATAAAAAACTTTCAGGGGTAAAGGTATTGGTAACAGCTGGTGGGACCCAGGAGCCTATTGACCCAGTCCGCTATATTTCTAATCACAGTTCAGGAAAGATGGGCTATGCAATTTGTGAGGAGTTAAAAAATAAGGGTGCAGAGGTAATTCTGGTTACAGGACCTACGAAAGTGACTCCGCCAGTTGGGGTGCAGCTGATAAAGGTAACAACTGCTTTAGAAATGTATGATGCTTGCTTATCTGTGTTCCAAGAAGTAGATGCAGTTATTAAAGCAGCAGCAGTAGCAGACTTTCGTCCCAAAATCACAGCGCAAAATAAAATTAAAAAGAAGGATGAAGAAAATAATTTTTTTATAGAATTAGAAAAAAATCCTGATATTTTGGCTGAATTGGGTAAACTAAAAGAGAAACAAGTTATGATTGGCTTTGCAGCAGAAACTGAAGCTTTATTAGAAAATGCAGAACAAAAGCTTGCCAAAAAGAATTTAGATATGATAGTGGCTAATGATGTTACCGGCAGAGATGTGGGGTTTAATGCCGACAATAATCAAGTAACAATACTATGGAGAAACGGGAAAATAGAATCACTACCTTTAATGACCAAAAAGGATGTAGCCCATGAAATTGTGGCTCGACTAATTAAATTAATACATAAGGAGTGAAATAAATGTCCCGAAAATTATTTTCTTCAGAGTCAGTAACTGAAGGTCATCCCGATAAGATTGCTGACCAAATTTCTGATAGTATTCTTGATGCTATCTTATCAGAAGATAGGGAAGCCCGAGTAGCTTGTGAGACTTTAGTTACTACAGGATTAGTTTTAGTAGCAGGAGAAATTACTACTAAATGTTATATTGACATTCCAAAAGTAGTTAGGCAGACTATCCGAGAAATTGGCTACACTAGGGCCAAGTTTGGCTTTGATAGTGATACTTGTGCTGTAATAACTAGTATTGATGAGCAATCCCCGGATATTGCATTAGGGGTGGACCAGGCATTAGAGGCTAAAATAGGTGATGAAGAGGCTGGTATTGAGGCCATTGGCGCTGGTGACCAGGGCATTATGTTTGGCTATGCCAGTAACGAAACTGAAGAATTGATGCCCTTGCCAATTTCTTTGGCCCACGCATTGACCAGAAGGCTTACTCAGGTTAGAAAAGAGAGAATATTGCCTTACCTAAGACCAGATGGGAAATCCCAGGTCACGGTAGAATATGAAGGAAATATTCCGAAAAGAATCGATACAATAGTAATCTCTACTCAGCACCGACCTGATATTCCCCAGGACACCTTAACTGAAGATATAATTGAAAAAGTTATCAAGCCCATATTGCCAGAGAATCTTCTAGATGCCAATACTAGATATTTAATAAACCCCACCGGTAGATTTGTCATAGGGGGGCCTCAAGGAGACGCGGGGCTAACCGGTCGGAAGATAATTGTTGACACCTACGGTGGAATGGCTCGACATGGTGGTGGCGCCTTTTCTGGTAAAGATCCTACTAAAGTAGATAGAAGTGGAACATATGCTGCTAGATACGTGGCAAAAAATATTGTAGCAGCAGGGCTGGCAGATAGATGTGAGGTTCAAGTAGCCTATGCCATTGGTGTAGCACGACCTGTTTCAATTCTTGTAGATACATTCGATACAAATAAGGTTCCTGAAGAGAAGATTTCTAAGCTGATTAGCACGCATTTTGATTTGCGCCCGGCAGCTATTATTAGAGACTTACAGCTAAGACAACCAATATATCGCCAAATAGCAGCTTATGGTCATTTTGGGCGACCAGACCTGGATTTGCCATGGGAAAGAACAGATAAAGCAAATTTAATTAGAAAAGAAGCAGGTTTGTAAGAAGCCAGGAAAAAAATACCCCTGGCTTCTTAATTTTGTCACATTTATTTGTTATAATTAGTATTGGTAGCTTATTTTGGGAGGAGTATTTTTTGAAGTATGCTGAAGTAATAGTAGACATTAATCATCATCAGGTTGACAAAAGCTTTGACTATCAGGTCCCCATAGAGTTTTACCAACAGGTAATGGTGGGGAAACGAGTGCTGGTTCCATTTAATAATAGAAAGCTTGTGGGATTTATAGTCGGATTAAAGAATGAATCTGATATCTTGCAGGCCAAAGCCATAATTGAGATATTAGATGACATACCAGTTGTACCAGCAGATTTAATCGAACTTTCTAAATGGATCCCTAGTCAATATTTTTGTCAGCAAATTCAAATATTGAAATCTTTTCTGCCGGGAAAAGTAAAGCGGTTTAAAAAAAATACCGAAAAGCATGTAGCCTTAGTGATGAATAGTGCTGAAGGTCAGCTTTCTAAAAATAGGGCGCCCGTACAATATGCTATTATAAATTTTTTAAAAGAACATGCTGAACCAGTTTCCCTTACAGCTATTAAGTCGGCATTAGGTGAAGTGTCCGCTTCTTTAAGGGCATTAGAAGCTAAAGGATTAATAGTTATTTCTGAAGAAATAGCAGATAAGAATCCATATGCCCTAAAAAAATTTGAACAAAGGAACTTTTTAACTTTAACAAATGAGCAAGAAAGTACTTTGACAGAAATTATTGGTGCTATTGATCGTAAGAATTTTGCCTCCTTTCTGTTGCACGGTGTTACCGGTAGCGGTAAAACAGAAATTTATATGCAAGCAATAGCTAAAATAATTAGCCATCATAAAGAAGCAATAGTACTGGTTCCCGAAATTTCATTAACGCCTCAAACTGTTACCAGATTTAAAGAGAGGTTTGGAGGACAAGTAGCTGTCTTTCACAGCAGGCTCACTGAAGGGGAAAAGATGGATCAGTGGTGGAAGATTATTACTGGGCAAGTCAAGGTAGTAATAGGTGCTAGGTCTGCGGTTTTTGCTCCTTTTAATAACTTAGGACTAATAGTAATTGATGAAGAGCATGAGAATACATATAAGCAGGAAGAAACACCAAAATATAACGCTAGGGATGTAGCAGTTAAAAGAGCTCAGTTAACAAATAGTATTGTAATATGTGGTAGTGCAACTCCAGCATTAGAATCATATCATAATGCATTACTAGGAGAACCTCAATTACTTAAGCTTACCAGTCGACCAACTGGAAACCAGCTTCCGGCCGTAAAAGTAGTTGATTTGCGGGAGGAGCTCAGACAGGGGAACAGGAGCATTTTTAGTAGAGTTTTACATCAAAGTATTTTGGACAAAATAGCAAAGAGAGAGCAGGTTATCTTGTTTTTAAACAGAAGAGGCCATAGTACCTTTGTCAGTTGTCGTCAATGTGGCTATGTGGCTAAATGTCCTAATTGTTCAGTGAGCCTCACGATGCATGCTGATATAAATCTTCTAAAATGTCATTATTGTGACTATAGTATCGGGAATCATCAGAAATGCCCTAGCTGCAATAGTGAACATATTAGGCATTTTGGCATTGGGACACAAAAGGTGGAGGATGAAGTAAAGAGAATATTTCCCCATGCAAGAGTGCTTAGAATGGATGTAGATACTACGAAGAAAAAAGGGAGCCATGAGAAAATATTAACATTATTTCAACAAGGCAGAGCAGATATTTTAATTGGAACCCAAATGATAGCTAAAGGCTTAGATTTCCCAAGAGTTTCTCTAGTAGGTATTTTAGCAGCTGACTTGAGCTTAAACATGCCGGACTTTAGAGCTTGTGAACGGACCTTTCAGCTGCTTGCTCAAGTGGCTGGAAGGGCAGGGCGAGCTACAATTCCAGGAAAAGTAATTAT
>JAWSUQ010000058.1:0-1472 GCA_033549265.1 Bacillota bacterium | reverse complement strand
CAGACCTATAATCCTGACAACTATGCTATCAAGCTGGCCCAAGTCCACGATTATCCAGCATTTTATGAAAGGGAGCTTCAATATAGAAAAATGTATGATTATCCGCCGTATACAAAACTGCTGCGGATTTTAGTAGAGGGCAGCGATAATCTGGTCGTGGAGGAGCATATAAAGCAAATTCATAAAATGATAAAGGAAATAATTAAAAATAATAATGAAGTGTGTACAATCCTAGGGCCATTGCCAGCTCCTATAAATAAGTTGCGGAACCGTTTTAGATGGCATATACTGCTCAAAAGAATACCAGATAGCATGTTTAGTCCGTTGAAAGAAATTACAGATTGGTATTATGCAAAGGAAGAAAATATCAAAGTAATTATTGATAATAATCCAATTAATATTATGTAAGGGGAGAGGACAGTGGCTATATTTGAAATTGTAAAAGAAGGGGATTCTGTTCTAAGAGGAAAAGCAAAAGAGGTACCAAAAATAACTGAAAATATAATTAAATTAATAAATAATATGGCTGATACCATGTATCATGCAGAGGGTGTTGGCTTGGCTGCACCACAAATTGGGATTAGCAAAAGAGTGATTGTAGTAGATGTAGGGGAAGGATTATTAGAAATAGTAAATCCAGTGATTTTAAATAGCGAAGGTCAGCAGACAGATATAGAAGGCTGCTTAAGTATACCTGGGATTCAAGGGGAAGTTACAAGGCCTGAACAAGTAACAGTAACTGGACTTGATAGAAACGGTGATATCATAACAATAACAGGCAATGGACTTCTTGCTAGAGCACTGCTTCACGAAATTGATCATTTAGACGGAATACTATTTACAGATAAAACCATTGTAAAATAGAAAGGGGCAAGGATCCTTGAGAATAGTTTTTATGGGAACTCCTGATTTTGCCAAGAATTCCCTCCAAGCATTAATAAATAGCGGGGAAAATGTGGTTGCAGTTTATACGCAGCCAGATCGGCCAAAGGGCAGGGGCAAAAATATTTCCTATTCGCCGGTAAAGCAATTGGCCTTAGACTACGAAATTCCTATTTTTCAGCCTCGCTCACTTAGAGATAGCCATGTTTATTCAGAGCTTCAGAAGTTAGCACCAGACCTAATTGTAGTAGTGGCATTTGGCCAAATATTGCCGACAGCTATACTAGATCTGCCAGCTTATGGTTGTATAAATGTTCATGCTTCATTGTTGCCAAAATATAGAGGTGCTGCTCCCATTCATTGGGCTGTAATAAACGGGGAAACTGTTACAGGCATTACCATAATGTATATGAGTGAATCCCTTGATGCTGGAGATATTATTTTGCAGGAGCAGATGAATATTACTCCAATTGATACAACTGGAGTAATCCATGATAAGCTGGCGGTGCTAGGGGGAAAACTTCTGCTGCAAACCATTAAATTAATAAAACAGCAGGGTTCATGTCCCAGAACAAAACAAAATGATGCAG
>JAWSUQ010000057.1:0-10808 GCA_033549265.1 Bacillota bacterium | reverse complement strand
TATTGGCAACCGGTGGTGCGGGAAAGGTCTTCGCCCATAACGTATTTCCTGCAGGTAGTACTGGAGATGCCTTTACTTTGGCTTATGAAGCGGGAGCGGAATTGGTAAATATAGAATTTATTCAGATAGGAATAGCTTCAACGAAGACTAAGCTTAACTGTTCCGGTAGCGCCATGAGAGCCTTGCCGAGGATAATAAATGATCAAGGTGAAGAGTTTTTAGCAAAATATTTTTCCGATGACTTAAGTATAAATGAGATTTATGATTACGTGTTCCAAAAGGGAGCTAGCTGGCCAGTTACATATGAGCATAAGACTCATGTGATTGACATAGCTGTCTACAAGGAGATTGCTAAGGGGAGTAAGGTATATCTTGATTACTCCACTAACCCTAATGGGTTTAGCTTTGTTAATCTTAGCCCCCAATGGCAGGAACGCTATCGCAGTGAGATGACATTAGACTTAGGCCAAGATGCTAGAGAGGCAAGCCCATTAAACAGGCTGAAGGAAATTAATAGTGCTACTATTGAGTGGCTGAAAGAGCATGGGGTTGACGTAGAATCAGGAGATATGGTGCAAATTGCTACCTGTATTCAGCATTTTCAAGGCGGAGTGAAAATAGGGGAACAAGCAGAAACAAAAGTAGCTGGGCTTTTTGCTGTGGGCGAGTGTGCAGGAGGACAGCATGGTGCCAACAGGCCAGGGGGTAACGCACTATTGGATAGCCAGGTTTTTGGAAAAATTGCTGCCAATGCTGCTCTGAAGCGCTGCGAAAACATTGAAGCCACTACAATTGAGTTAGCTGTGTTAGAGCAATACTGCTGTCAGCTGCAGGAGCTTAAAACTATAAAGAATGGAACTGAGGCTTGGAATGTCCGGCGAGAGCTGCAGGATATCATGAATAAAAATGCTAGTATTGTCCGCACTGAAAGCGGGCTAAGTGGTGGTTTGAAAAAAGTTAAGGAACTGCAGCAGCTTGCTATTAAAGCAGATAAGCATGGGCTTGCCTATGCTCTAGAAACTAAAAATATGCTACTAATAGCTGAAATGATATTGTTAGCAGCCAGCTGTAGAAATGAAAGTCGGGGTCCCCACTTGAGATTTAATCAGTATGCAGATAATGTTCCCGTTGGTCGAAAAGACCCAGACTGGCAAAAATATATAGTGCTTAGGAAAGGTTCAAATGGCATTGAACTGTCTGAACAAGTACCTCAAGGACTACCAGAAAGGGGTTAAAACTGATGGCAGATTTTCAGAAATTTAACTTTAAGACTGTAGAAGAGCTAAAAGATAAAATTGCTGAACTGAAATTAAAAATAGAGCTTCAGGATGATGTTGATATATTAAGAGACAAGATTACTATCGGGAATTATACCTTGCCCAACAGAATGATTATTCATCCTATGGAAGGCTGTGATGGTACAGAAGATGGTAATCCATCAGAGTTATTAATGCGTCGTTATCAGCGCTTTGCTGCTGGTGGAGCGGGACTATTATGGTTTGAAGCTACAGCAGTAGTTCCTGAAGGAAGAGCTAATCCAAGGCAGCTGTATATCCATAAAGGAAATGTAGTAGCATTTAAGGAGCTCTTAACAGCAACCCATAGAGCCGCAGCAGACAGCATGGGAGAGGACCACAGACCGGTATGTATCCTACAGCTTACTCACTCCGGGCGATATAGCAAGCCCTATGGAAAACCCCAGCCTACAATCGCTTATCATGATCCTAATTTAGATGAGCGGGCTAAGGTGACTCCAGAGCATAAACCAATTACTGACCTAGAGCTTGAACAACTTCAGGAAAAATACGTAGAAGCTGCTCTATTGGCTAAGGAGGCGGGATTTGACGGAGTAGACATAAAATCCTGTCACAGATATTTGTTGGCTGAACTGCTGGCGGCCCATAGCCGTTCAGGAAAATTTGGCGGAAGCTTTGAAAATAGAACTCGTTTTTTAGTAGAGACAGTTGAAAAAGTGCGGGCTGCTGTTGGTGAAAGCTTTATTATAGCTGTAAGAATGAATAGTTATGACGCCCTGCCCTTTCCCTATGGTTGGGGGGTAGATCAGGATGATTATAGAAAAATTGATTTAACGGAGCCAAAAAAATTAGTAAGTTTATTGAAACAAAAAGGTGTATCATTAGTTAGCATCTCTGCCGGCAATCCATACTATATTCGACCACAGGTTACTCGTCCCTTTGATCAACCTGTGATTGGCGCCGATTTGCCAGAGGAGCATCCTTTGGAAAGTGTAGCTCGTCTCTTTTACCTCTGTGAAGAGCTGCAGAAGGCTGAACCTTCTCTAGCAGTGGTTGGTAGTGGATATAGCTGGTTGCGGCAGTTCTTCCCCTATGCGGCTGCAGCTAACATTGCTAATGGAGCCGCTACTTTAGTAGGTCTAGGGAGAGAGGCCTTTGCTTACCCAGACTTTGCTAAAGATTTATTAACTAGTGGAATTTTAAATAATAACAAGCTTTGCATTGCTTGCAGCAAATGTACTCAAATAATGAGAGACGGCGGAAGAACAGGCTGTGTCATTCGAGATACGGAAATCTACTTGCCGATATATAAGGAAGGCAGAGCAAGATAATAATAGACGTTCCCTCCCCAAATTATATAAATTTTACAGACCTTTCTTGGTCTGGCTGTCAGCACAAATAGTGCCTGACAGCTTTTTTCTTTGCTATTGTTAACGTGTGCAAAGCGTGTTATAATACCTTTGAGGTGATTTTATGACAGTCACGATAAAGGATATTGCCAAAATTGCCAAAGTATCACATACTACTGTATCAAGGGCTCTTAATGATAGCCCTCTTATTAACCAGGAAACAAAAGAACGAATCAAGGCTCTGGCTAAGGAACTGAATTATACACCTAACTATAATGCCAAAAGCTTGGTGTTAGACAAGTCCTACAATATAGGCTTGTTTTTTTCTACCATCAATGAAGGCACCTCCGCTACCTTTTTGGCTGAGGTAATCAGGGAAGCAAACAGAGTAATTAGAGATAGCTATAATTTAGTAATTCGAGGAATAGATGACTATAAGGACTTTAGCAGCATTAACAAAAAGAAGTTTGATGGAATTCTTTTGTTGAGTCAGAGTGCCGCAGACAATAGTTTTATCTACAATGTCTTAGATAAAGAAATTCCTTTAATAGTATTAAATAGAGAAGTAAAGGACCCCAGAGTGATAAATATTTTAGCAGATGACAAGAAAGGTGCATATACAGCTGGAAAACATTTGCTTCAACAGGGACATCGAAAAATTGCTATGATTGAAGGTAAACAAGGCTTTAAGTCCACCGAATTAAGGAGATTAGGATTTCTCCAGGCACTAGCGGAAGGTAACCTAATAGTATCAGATCAATATATTGCTGATGGTAATTATGATCTCGAAGGTGGTTATTCTAGCATGCGAGGAATTATGGCAAATAGGCACAAGCCAACGGCAGTATTCTGTTTTAATGATGAAATGGCTTTAGGTGCTATTAAGGCAATTAAGGAGTCAGGCCTAAAAATTCCGGAGGATATTTCTGTTGTAGGATTTGATGACAGTCATTTTTCTGCTTTTTTGTCTCCTGCCATAACTACTGTAAGAAGACCGATTGATAAGGTAACAAGGGAAGGCGCTAACAAACTGATGCAGCTAATACAAGGTGATATTCAAATGAAAAGTGAAACAATTTACTTTGATACTAAGTTTATTTACAGAGAATCTACTGGGCAAAATATTTAAAATGAAAATTAATTTTTACTTCAATATAACATATAAATTTTTTTTACAACTAGTGCACACGTTAACAACATATAAAAATATGAATCAGGAGGTAAGTTAATGAAATTAACAAAAGAAAATTTTCAAGGCTTTAAGCAATATCCAGAAAAGGTGCTGCAGTTTGGAGAAGGTAATTTTTTAAGGGCATTTGTCGACTGGATGATCGATGAAATGAATAAAAAAACAGACTTTAATGGAAGTGCTTTGGTTATTCAGCCACTAGAGAATGGACTAGTTAATATTTTGAATGAGCAGGATGGTTTGTACACCCTGTATTTAAACGGCATTAAAGCTGGTGAAGTGGTAAGTGAACATTCGGTTATTAATTCCATTAGCAGAGGCTTAAATCTATACCAAGAGTATGATCAATATTTAAAGGCTGCTGAAAATCCAAGTCTAAGATTTATTATATCTAATACTACTGAGGCTGGAATTACCTTTGATGAAAGAGATCACTTAGGGGACAGACCCCAAAGCAGCTTCCCTGGAAAATTAGCTGCCTTCCTATTTGAACGGTTTAAGTTTTTTAAAGGTGATCTCAGTAAAGGATTTATTTTTATTCCCTGTGAGCTGATAGACAAAAATGGTGAAAAGCTAAAGGAGACTGTACTTCAATATGCGAAGCTCTGGAGTTTAGGAGAAGATTTTGAAAACTGGGTGAACCATGCCAATATATTTTGTAATAGCCTAGTAGATCGAATTGTACCAGGTTATCCTAAGGATAAGATGGAAGAGATTACGAAAGAGTTGGGCTATCAAGATAACTTGGTTGTGGAAGCGGAACAATTTCATCTCTGGGTAATAGAAGGACCTGCTAAGATTAAGGATGAGTTTCCAGCAGATAAGGCAAGTCTTAATGTCCTGTTTGTAGATGACATGGCTCCTTATCGCACTAGAAAAGTGAGAATCTTAAATGGCGCTCATACTAGTATGGTACCTGTGGCGTACCTTTCACGCCTAGATACAGTGAAAGAGGCGGTAGAAGATGAAGCAGTAGGCAACTTTGTCAAGGAAACTATCTTCGAAGAAATTATTCCTACATTAGATCTAGCAGCTGACCAGTTAGAAAGCTTTGCCAATGATGTTTTAGACCGATTCCGAAATCCTTTTATAAAGCATTATTTATCAAGCATTGCCTTGAATTCCATGTCAAAATTTGAGACAAGAGTACTGCCGAGTATAATCCAGTATCATGAACGGACCGGCAAGCTGCCGAGAAGGCTGGTGTTTTCGTTAGCTTCTCTAATAGCCTTTTACAAGGGTAAAAGAAACAATGAAGATATCAAGTTACAGGATGATGAAACAGTGCTAGAACTGTATAAGAATCTCTGGAAAGCCTATGATGGAACAGAAGCAGGGTTGAAGAAGTTGGTAACAGAAGTGTTAGCCTTTGAAAAAATATGGAAGACCGATTTGAATGAGCTACCAGGATTGACTGACTTAATAACAAGCTATTTAACTAAAATAGAAAGAGCTGGTATGGTAGAAGCTCTTAAAGAGGTGTAGTCAATGAGAAAGTTCATCAAAATTAATGATAGTGACAATGTGCTGGTAGCTCTAGTTGATCTGCTAAAGGGTGAACTGGTAGAGGGTATCCAACTGCAGGAGGATATTGGCGGGGGTCATAAGCTGGCCTTAAAGGATATTAAAAGTGGTGAAGATATTATTAAATATGGATCTCCTATTGGTTATGCCACAAAGGATATTGTTAAAGGGGAACTAGTTCATAGCCACAACACTAAAACTAAATTAAAGGGGATTGAAGAGTACAGCTTCAATCAAAAACTGACTCAGCTACTAGAAGAAGATAGGAGCCTTACCTTTAAAGGTTATTATCGAGAAAATGGCAAGGTGGGAATTAGAAACGAGCTTTGGGTAGTTCCCACTGTAGGCTGTGTGAATGGTACCGCTGAAATGATCGTAAAAAAGTTCAAGGAACAGGTTAATCCCAGTGGGATTGATGATATTGTAGTTTATAATCACAATTATGGTTGCTCTCAATTAGGAGATGACCATCAAAATACGCAAAAAATATTAGGTGGTATTATTAAGCATCCTAATGCGGGTGGGGTGCTGGTTTTAGGATTAGGCTGTGAAAACAATTATGTAGCAGCCTTTAAAGAAACTTTGGGTGAATACAATCAGGATAGGGTAAGATTTTTAGTGGCTCAAGAAGTGGTAGATGAAATAGAGATAGGGGTACAGCTGTTAAAGGAGCTATACCATAATATGAAGCCGGATGAAAGAAAAGAAGCTCCCCTCTCTCGGCTGAAAATAGGTTTAAAGTGTGGTGGCTCTGACGGGTTTTCTGGAATAACTGCCAACCCTTTGCTAGGTGCATTCACAGATCTTTTAGTATCCCAAGGAGGAACCACTGTTTTAACGGAAGTGCCTGAGATGTTTGGTGCAGAAACATTGCTGATGGACAGAGCTCAAGATGAGAAAGTCTTCGAAAAAGTAGTAAGTCTTGTGAATGACTTTAAGCAGTATTTTATTGAGCATAAGCAATCGATTTATGAAAATCCATCTCCCGGCAACAAAGCTGGTGGTATTACTACGTTAGAGGAAAAATCTTTAGGTTGTACTCAAAAAGGCGGTCTGGCGACGGTTGTTGATGTCCTTAAGTACGGAGAGCAGATCGAACTTCCAGGCCTTAATCTCTTAAGCGCTCCTGGAAATGATTTGGTTGCTGCTACTGCTTTAGGGGCATCCGGCTGTCATATAGTCTTATTTACAACTGGAAGAGGGACCCCTTTCGGAAGTTTTGTACCGACTATGAAGGTATCAAGTAATACCCAGCTATATAAAAATAAGCCTCATTGGATTGATTTTAATGCAGGAACGCTAGTAGAGGAAAAAACTATTACTGAGGTTTTAGGTGAGTTTGTAAGTTATATAATAAAAGTTGCCAGTGGTGAACTAGTAAACAACGAAAAAAATGGCTTTAAAGAAATAGCGATTTTCAAAACCGGTGTAACACTTTAAGTAACTTTAAAAATGTCAAGGCAAATATAATAGCTAGAGGTGAAACATGAATAAATCTATTAAAAATATTACTGCTGATTCCTTTAAAAAGTATGGTTATGTAATAGAGCATAACACTAATATCCCAGAGAACTTTCAAATAGTACTTAATGAATTTGCAGAAGTAGGCTGGAGGATAGCTGTTTCAAAAATCGTTGACAAAGCTATTGGAAAGGTGGCTAGGCATCCAAATAGCATGGAAACTTTTGAGCCAGTAGCAGGGGTAACATTAATTTGCGTTGCTGCTCCCGAGACACCTGAGGAGTATGAAATATTTCTACTAGACAAGCCTGTATGTTTGCATAAAAATGTGTGGCATGCCAATTGTACTATGTCTCCCTACTCAATAGTAAAAATTTGCGAAAATGCATATGTTGATTCTGAAGAATATAAATATGCTAAAGAATTGGCCATAGGAATTATCTAAGGTTGAAATAGTTATTTGTGATGATTATATTTATATAGAAAAAAGATACAGATTAAGAAATTTTATCTGTATCTTACTTAATAGCAAAGCCCTTAGATGCAATTTTTGTTGATCTAAGGGCTTACATTTACCTATTTTGCATTAGCTACCTTTGCAGCTCTTTCTCTCTCATGCTTCTGTAACAGACGCTTTCTGATGCGGATGCTTTTTGGGGTAATTTCCACCAGCTCATCATCAGCAATAAATTCTATAGCTTCTTCAAGGCTTAGTAAACGGGGCTCTTTAAGTTTAACGGTGTCATCTGAGCCGCTGGCCCGCATATTAGTTAGTTGTTTTTTTCGGCAGACATTTAGCTCCAGGTCATTACCCCGAGTATGCTGACCAATTATCATACCTTCATATACCTTAGTCCCTGGTAATACAAAAAATATTCCGCGATCCTCAGCTGTAAATAAACCATAAGTGGTGACTTCACCTGTCTCAAAGGCTATTAATGCTCCTTGATAGCGAGTGGCGATGTCTCCTTTTACGGGGGCATAACCATTAAAGATGTGGTTTAGTATACCATAACCTCTAGTAAGGGTCATAAACTCTGAGCGGAACCCAATTAAGCCTCTGGCTGGGATGTTGAACTCTAAGCGGGTTTGACCGCGACCATTTGGATACATATTAATCATTTCTGCTTTTCGGTTGCTTAAGTTTTCCATGATAGAACCAACATATTCTTCAGGAATATCTACCGTTAGCAGTTCCATCGGTTCCATCAGCTGGTCGTCAATTTTTTTGTAAATTACTTTAGGCTTGGAAACTTGAAGCTCGTAGCCCTCCCGGCGCATATTTTCAATTAGGATAGATAAATGCAGCTCACCTCGGCCCGAAACTTGAAAAGCATCTGGACTATCGGTATCCTCCACTCGCAGGCTGACATTAGATTCTAATTCTCGATAAAGCCGCTCCCGGAGCTTTCTAGAGGTGATATGATCTCCCTCTAGTCCTGCAAAGGGGCCATTATTTACTGAAAAAGTCATTGTCAGAGTAGGTTCATCTATTGTTAGAACCGGTAGATGCTCGGGATTATTGACATCTGCTACTGTATCACCAATATTAATATCACCTAATCCGGCAATGGCAACAATATCCCCAGGCATTGCCTGATCTGATTCAATTTTCTTTAAGCCCTCAAAGCTAAAGAGTTTACCTATTTTAGAAGTGGTGACTTTTTGCAGGTGATTAATAACAGCAACTTGTGTACCTGCTTTTAAAACGCCTCGATTTATCTTACCAATTGCATATCGGCCTAGGAAGTTATCGTGGTCGATATTGGTGACCAGCATTTGAAATGGACCATCAGTAACATTTGGCGAAGGTATTTTATTAACAATAGTTTCAAATAAAGGTTCCATATTATTAGATTGTTCCTCTAAGTCAAGAGTGGCAAAGCCTTCCTTGGCAGAAGTGTAAACTACAGAGAAGTCTAATTGCTCTTCATTGGCATCTAGCTCCAGAAATAAATCAAATACCTGGTCTATCACCTTATGGGGCTGAGAATCAGGACGATCCACCTTGTTAACTACTACAATAGGGCGAAGGTTTAACTCTAAAGCTTTACGCAATACAAACTTTGTCTGAG
This sequence comes from Bacillota bacterium, assembly GCA_033549265.1. Taxonomy (GTDB): domain Bacteria; phylum Bacillota; class Desulfitisporia; order Desulfitisporales; family JAWSUQ01; genus JAWSUQ01. The sequence continues at coordinate 1,954 of JAWSUQ010000057.1, read as the reverse complement.
CCATGGGTCCCTCAAAGGCATCTACCACTAACAGCACCCCATCCACCATCATTAAGGCCCGCTCCACTTCTCCACCAAAATCGGCGTGGCCCGGGGTATCTACAATATTTATTTTAATATCTTTGTAGGTAATGGCTGTATTTTTAGCAAGGATTGTAATACCTCGTTCTTTCTCTAAGGCATTAGAATCCATTACTCTTTCGCTTACTTGCTGGTTGTTGCGAAAAGTTCCACTTTGCTTTAGTAACTCGTCCACCAGGGTGGTTTTGCCATGATCAACGTGAGCAATGATTGCTATATTTCTAATTGACACTGTCATTTTATTACTGTCCTCCTTGCTTGTGATGAAACAAAAACCATAACTTTTCTATAATACCGCAAATTTTCTAAAATAGCAATTATAATTTAGTAATAGCATATATAATTATCTATTATCAAACAATAATTTGTAATATCACTATTAAAAAACAAAGTAAGTAATTGGATAAAGGAGACAAGTCTAATGATCGCAATCGGTAAAGAATTTATTGAACAAACAAAATACCAAAATTTTAGTAATGTCCAGGACCCACTAAAGGAACCGCCATTAGAGGCCCATTATGATAATACAAAGAGTAGATATAGTTTGCCAAAACCTGAAAAGCTGGAATTTGATAATATATCTTTAAAGGAGGCTATTGGAAAGCGCCGAAGTGTGCGTAAGTATTCAGAGGTACCTTTGACAATGGGTGAATTATCATATTTACTGTGGTCAACCCAGGGAGTCAAAAAAGTTGTACAAGATAAGGTCACCTTTAGAAATGTACCTTCCGCTGGGGCCAGGCATGCACTTGAAACTTATTTATTAATAAATAATGTAGAGGAATTACCTGCTGGATTATATAGATATTTAGCCATTGAACACATGTTAGTAGAAGTAAATTTTGATCCTAAGATATCTCAGGCTATTAGTGAAGCTTGCCTAGGACAGGACTTTATCAAGAAGAGTGGGGCAACTTTTATCTGGGTAGCAGTAGCTCCAAGGATGACCTGGCGTTATGGCGAAAGAGGTTATAGGTACCTGTTTCTTGATGCTGGGCACGTATGTCAAAATTTGTATCTTAGTGCAGAAGGCCTAGGATGTGGTGCTTGCGCTATTGCTGCATATTCTGATGATGAATTAAATAGCTTGCTGGCTCTTGATGGTAAGGAACAGTTTGTTATTTATATTGGTACCGTTGGGAAAAAGTAAAAAGTTTTAAATATTTCTTGAGTCATAATAAATCATCCGGATAAGCATCCGGATTTTTTTATTAGGCATATTACTTAACTCAGAAACAACTATACAAAACACCACAAGAAGGAAATTATAAATATTTTGTAGAATTAACATAAAAGGGAAATAGCTTAATAACATTAAGAAAGTTTTCACTATCTCAAAAAAAGAGTAGGTGTTCAAATCTATGCTGAAGCATAACTTGACGTATCGGTTTATGTTTGCAATGACGATTATTATATCCCTTACATTAACTGTCAGTTTCATTTGGGATTATAGGCAGCAAAAAAAGCAAGCATACGAGGAATTAAGAGAAAAGGGTTATGTGATAACGAAACAGCTTTTGGCCACCAGAGAATTTATTGCAATTAACCAAGATAAAATTAATTACGATTCCACTGGTAACTTTGAATTTAAAGCACTAAATCCTGCTGCAGTAGGATGTGGGCTGGGTGAAATATTTTCATCTTGGACTGATTATAATATTAAGCAAACCAGGGTTGATGTTCGGAACCCACATAATACACCAGACGAATATGAGAGAGAAATATTAGAGAGGTTTAGTAGGGATATCAGCCTTGAAGAAGTTTGGGGAGAAGAGGTGCTAAATGATAAAAGTGTATTTAGATATATGGTTCCATTGCGAATTAATGAATCCTGCCTTCCTTGCCATGGGGAGCCGGTAGGTGAAACTGATAT
>JAWSUQ010000056.1:0-10842 GCA_033549265.1 Bacillota bacterium | reverse complement strand
TAGCTAAATAGTCTATTCATAGGCATATTTTTCATGCCAATATCACCAATTTTTATATTTTTATTCTAAATTTTATAATTGATTAAAATATTTAATAATTGTTTAGAAGGGGTCAACCCTTAGAAATAATAGGGTTTTATTAATTTTAATAGATATGGCATAAATATTGCTACTATACAACTCAAGTAAATATTTATTTTTGGCAATAAATATCATTAATTTACAGAATATTTGAAATATGTCTAATCTTTCACAAACATTTTAAATACAAATTATCTATAAGGAGGTTTTGTTTTGAAGGTTATTCACTATAAGCAAATTGTTAATGCAGTGAAAGAATTATGCATGACTGCAAACTATGATTTAGGCAATGATGTAGAGCAAGCGTTTAAAAAATTTTACAACACAGAGGCTTCTGAGACAGGCAAAAATATTATCCAACAGCTTATTGAAAACGCTGAAATTGCTAGGTCTGAGTCTTCCCCGATGTGTCAGGATACTGGAGCAGCTGTAATATTTATAGAAGTTGGTCAAGACGCTCAGTTTACAGGTGGCTATATTGAGGATGCCATTAATGAAGGTGTCACACAAGGATATGCTGAAGGTTATTTGAGAAAATCCATGGTAAAGCATCCTTGGAATCGCGTAAATACAGGTGATAATACCCCTGCAATTATTCATACTAAAATGGTTCCGGGTAATAATCTAAAGATAACTGTAGCTCCTAAAGGCGGCGGCAGTGAGAATATGAGCGCTGTTAAAATGATGGTGGCAGCAGATGGTCTTGAAGGCATCAAAAACTTTATTATTGAACAGGTGGTAAAGGCCGGTCCTAATCCGTGTCCTCCTATTATAGTTGGAGTTGGAGTAGGTGGGAACTTTGAGAAATGTACATTGCTAGCAAAAGAAGCATTACTTAGACCAATTGGTTCTATTAATCAGGATGCAGAGCTACAGGCCTTGGAAGAGGAGCTATTAGAGTCTATAAATAAACTAGGCATTGGTCCGCAAGGCCTAGGCGGTACTACTACAGCATTAGCTGTACATATTAAAGTTTATCCTTGTCATATTGCTAGTATGCCTGTAGCTATAAATATTAACTGCCATGCAAGCAGACATAAGTCTGTTACATTATAAGGAGGTGAATAAGGTGGAACTAAAGGTACTGACACCACCATTAAGTGATGAACAGGTCTCAAATCTTAAGGTGGGAGAGCAGGTTTATTTTACAGGAACTATTTATACCGCTAGAGATGCAGCTCACAAAAAGTTAGTTGATTTAATTAATACTGGTCAGGAATTACCTTTTGATATTTCTGGGCAAGTAATTTATTATGTTGGTCCCACTCCCTCAAAACCAGGAAAAGTGATTGGTTCTGCAGGTCCTACTACTAGTTACCGAATGGATGCATATGCTCCCACTTTGATAGAAAAGGGCTTGAAGGGAATGATTGGGAAAGGCTCTCGCAACCAAAAGGTTAAAGATGCAATGATAGAACATAATGCTGTTTATTTTGCAGCGGTAGGTGGAGCTGGCGCATTAATATCAAAGTCAGTTGTTAATTCAAAGGTAGTAGCCTATCCTGAACTGGGTCCAGAGGCGATTTACAGGCTAGAAGTTGAAAAACTCCCTGTAATAGTAGTGAATGATGTACAAGGGGCAGATTTATATGAAATAGGTAAAAAGCAATACGCAAGTATCTAATTACATTTGGCATTAACAGAAAGGAGTTATAAAAATATGAGCGACAATAATTTTTTACTTAGGAAGCTCCATTCATTAAGCGGTGTACTTCCCATCGGCCTTTTTTTAATTTTTCATATTACTATCAATGCTACAGTATTAAGGGGTTCAGAAGCGTACCACGCAGCTATTGCTGTGTTGCACAGTATTCCTATGATTTGGGCAGCAGAAATTTTTATAATCGCAGTGCCCCTTTTATTTCATGCTTTATATGGTATATACATTGTTTACTTAGCGAAAAACAATACCTTGCGCTACAACTACTATCGAAATTGGGCTTTTTACCTGCAAAGAATAACAGCGGTAATTACTTTGATTTTCGTAGTAATACATGTCTATGGTACAGTTTTTGACAAATTGGTTAATGGGGCAGAAGTCGGCTTTAACATGATGTCAGCTATTTTGGCAAGTCCGTTAATGCTTGTATTCTATTTAATAGGTATCATTTCAGCATTCTATCATTTTGCTAATGGATTATGGACTTTTTTTATAACATGGGGTATCACTATTGGCCCTGTTTCACAGAGATATTCTTACGTAATATGTATGGGACTTTTTCTAATCTTAAATGTAACAGGCATTATGGCATTATTAGCTTTTGTGAAATAAAGGGGGATATAATATGACTAAAAAAGTGATTGTTGTCGGTGGAGGCCTTGCGGGCCTAATGGCCACGATGAGAATAGCTGAAAAGGGAATACCAGTAGAATTATTTTCCCTATGTCCAGTAAAAAGGTCGCATTCAGTTTGTGCCCAAGGTGGCATCAACGCTGCTCTTAATACTAAAGGTGAAGGAGATTCCGTTTATGACCATTTTGTAGACACCACCTATGGAGGAGACTTTCTTGGAAACCAGACTCCTATTAAAGGATTGTGTGACACAGCTCCAGAGCTAATCTATATGATGGATCGCATGGGGGTAATGTTTAGTCGAACTCCAGAGGGATTACTTGATCTTCGTTTATTCGGTGGTGTGAAGAAACGTAGAACTGCCTTTGCAGGCGCAACAACAGGACAGCAGCTACTTTATGCCTGTGATGAACAGGTAAGAAAATACGAAGCTAAAGGTTTAGTGAAGAAATACGAGGGTTGGGAGTTTTTGTCGGCTATTATAGATAACAAAAAAGTTTGCAGGGGTATGATCGCCCAAAATATGTCTTCGATGGAAATTCATGCTTTCTCTGCTGATGCAGTTATTATTGCTACAGGGGGAGCAGGTGTTATTTTCGGTAAAAGTACAAATTCAGTTATCAATACCGGTAGCGCTGCTTCAGCCATTTATCAACAGGGAGTACCTTATGCCAACGCTGAATTTGTGCAGATACATCCATCAGGGATGATCGGAGATGATAAGACTAGATTAATGTCTGAATCAGCTCGTGGTGAAGGGGGCAGAGTTTGGACCTATAAAGACGGGAAAAGATGGTATTTTCTTGAAGACTGGTACCCAGCTTACGGCAATCTAGTTCCTCGGGATATTGCATCAAGAGCTATTTATAAGGTCTGTGTTGAAATGGGATTAGGAGTAGATGGAAAAAATGAAGTTTACTTAGACCTGTCTCATCTAGATTCAGAATATCTTGAAAATAGATTAGGGGGCATATTGGAGATTTATAGAAATTTCCATGGTGATGACCCCACAAAGGTTCCTATGAAAATTTTCCCTGCTATCCATTACTTTATGGGGGGGATCCATGTAGATTGGAATCATATGACTAATTTTCCAGGATTGTTTGCAGCAGGAGAATGTGACTATATGTATCATGGAGCTAATAGATTAGGGGCTAACTCCTTATTATCAGCCCTTTATAGCGGATTTATCGTGGGACCATCAGTTCTCAGTTATGTAAAAAATGCTGAAACAAATAGTGAAGATGCTATTAATGCCGCTACTAAGGAAGAATTAACTCGACAAATTTCAATCAATGAATCAATCTATAACCTTCGAGGGAAAGAGAATCCCTACAAGCTGCACCAAGAAATGGGAGAGTGGATGACTGAACACGTTGGTGTGGTTAGATATAATGATAAACTAGAGCAGACCTATAACAAGCTTCATGAATTAATGCTAAGATATAATGATATTAATATAAACGATCTATCCAAGTGGGGGAATCAGGCTGTATTATTCACTAGACAGTTAAAAAATATGATGGAGCTTGCTAAAGTAATTACTTTAGGTGCCCTAACAAGAAATGAAAGTAGAGGAGCCCATTACAAACCAGATTATCCTGAGAGAGATGATGCTAACTGGCTAAAAACTACGCTAGCCCACTGGACTCCTGAAGGACCTCAGTTAACCTATGAAGAAGTAGATACTTCACTATTAACTCCAAAGCCTAGAAGATATGATGTTGATAGGGAGGCGAAGTAATATGACAAAATTTATTCATTTTAAAGTAAAACGTCAAGATGAACCAAAAGCGGCTCCCCGTTGGGAAGAATTTAAGGTGCCTTATAGACCTAATATGAATGTAGTATCGGTTTTAATGGAAGTGCAAAAAAATCCTGTAAATGCAGAGGGCAAAGCAACTACTCCAGTAGTATGGGAATGCAACTGCTTAGAAGAGGTATGTGGAGCATGTACTATTATTGTTAATGGTGAGGCAAGGCAAGCCTGTTCTTCTTTGATCGACAAGTTGCCACAAGGCGTAATTAGCCTGGAACCATTAAGTAAGTTTCCAGTAGTTCGGGATCTTTTAGTCGATCGCACTAAAATATTTGATCATTTAAAGCAAGTAAAAGCATGGGTTGAAGTGGATGGCACTTATCCGCTGGGTAGAGGCCCGAGAATGAACGAAAAGGTTAGGCGTTGGGCCTATGAAATTTCTAAGTGTATGACTTGTGGCTGTTGTTACGAATCATGTCCTAATTTTAACTTTAAATCTAAATTTATTGGTCCAGCTCCAATTGCACAGGTGCGTAGATTTAATGTGCATCCCCTAGGAGAAATGAATAAAGAGGAGCGTTTAGATGCTCTAATGGGTGATGGTGGAATTACTGATTGTGGCAATGCTCAAAACTGTGTTAAAGCATGCCCAAAAGGGATTGATTTAACAACTTCAATAGCTGATATGAACAGAGAAACTACTAGTTACAGCTTTGGTAGATTCTTTAGAAAATAGTATTATCTTCCAGAATTAGTATTTAAATAGTGGAGATGACAAGTCATCTCCACTATTTAAAAAGATTATTGTATACAATATTACAAAAAAGAGAGGGGAATGAACTATGAACTTAAGAGAAGATGCATTGAAGCTTCATAAGGACAATGTTGGTAAGTTGGGAGTTTATAGCAAAGTAGAGGTTAATAACGCTAGAGATCTAAGTCTGGCATACTCACCCGGAGTAGCAGAACCATGTAAAGAAATTCATGCTGATGTAGAAAAAGTTTATGATTATACTAATAAAGGAAACTTTGTTGCCGTAGTTAGCGATGGAACAGCAGTGCTAGGACTTGGGGATATTGGACCAGAAGCTGCCATGCCAGTAATGGAGGGTAAAGCTGTATTGTTTAAAGCCTTTGCAGCAGTAGATGCATTTCCTATTTGTTTAGCTACAAAAGATGTAGATAAGATTGTAGAAACAGTAAAGCTACTAGAGCCTACTTTTGGCGGAGTAAACTTAGAGGATATTAAAGCTCCTCAATGCTTTGAAATTGAAGCTCGACTAAAAAAAGAAACCAATATTCCTATTTTCCACGATGATCAGCATGGAACTGCCATAGTTTGTATGGCTGGATTAATTAATGCATTGAAAATCACTGGTAAGAAGATGGACCAAATTAAAGTAGTTACTAATGGCGCCGGTGCATCAGGTATTGCCATTATTAAAATACTGATGAGCATTGGAGTAAAAAATGTAATAATGTGTGATACAAAAGGTACGCTATATGAAGGTAGAGCCGAAGGAATGAATCCTGTTAAGGAAGAAATAGCTAAAGTGACAAATAAGGAAAAATTAGCAGGTTCCTTAGCAGATGCACTAAAAGGTGCTGACGTATTTATTGGTGTATCGGTGGCTAATGCAGTTTCTCCGGAGCTAGTAAAAAGTATGGCTAAAGATCCGATTATTTTTGCTATGGCAAATCCTGTTCCAGAAATTATGCCAGAATTAGCTAAAGAAGCAGGGGCTGCTGTAATAGGTACTGGACGTTCAGATTATCCCAATCAGGTTAATAATGTGTTAGCCTTCCCAGGTATTTTTAGAGGTGCTCTAGATGTCAAAGCAACTGATATAAACGAAGAGATGAAGGTTGCTGCTGCCTATGCCATTGCAGAATTAATCGATGAAAAAGACTTAACTCCTGAGTACGTAATCCCTGCTGCTTTTGATCCAAGAGTTGCTCCTGCGGTAGCTAAAGCAGTAGCTAAAGCTGCAATGGATAGTGGAGTTGCAAGAGTCCAGGTAGATCCAGAGGAGATAGCACAAAGAACAAGAGAATTGACCGGTAAATAATCAAGTCTTCCGATTAAAAACTTATTTTCATAAATTTGCCAAAAGAACCAAATTAACTTCAGTTTAATTTGGTTCTTTTTTAGTAAATATAAGTATAGGTGGTGTAAGTACTTTATAATAAAATAGCTATGATGCTTTTAATCTGATTAAAAACATGATAAAATGTACTTGATTTCAATATTACAGAAATACTTGGAGGAAAGTTATATATTATGAAGCACTTATATTATGCTAATAATGTCTTGCCTAAGGGCAAAACAATCATCGGGAGGTTAAAGGATGTTTAATAAGTTTATCCCGAGTATTTTTACCTTGACTAACTTACTACTTGGATTTCTAGCATTGATTTATACGATGGAGGGGCGCTTTAACTTAGCAGCTAGCCTCATATTAATCTCTGTAGTGCTAGATGGGTTAGATGGCAAAATAGCCAGAAAACTAGATGCTACAAGTAATTTTGGCAAAGAGTTAGATTCTTTATCGGACCTTGTTTCCTTTGGAGTAGCACCTGCTATCTTAGTTTATGCATTTGCATTACAGCCTAATCTAGGTATACTTGGTTTATTTATGGCGGTTTTCTTTGCTTTATGTGGTGCCATTCGACTGGCCCGGTTTAACGTTCTAAATATCACAACTCATTTTTTAGGCGTGCCAATTACAATGGCCGGAGGCCTCATGTCATTATTTATTTTATTAGGGGCATTATTACCCACATGGTTTTTTGCAGTAATTACTGTAGTACTAGCATTTTTAATGATTAGCTCTATAAAAGTTCCTAAGTATTAAATAAAGGTAATAAAAAAAGATTTCTCATAATGAGAAATCTTTATTTTTTATTTTTTATCCCTAATTTTTGCCGATAGGATTCAATTCTTGTTCTATAATATTTAACTGTACTTAAGTTTGGCTGGATTTTTTCTGCTTCTTTTTGTAGTAACTCTTGATAAAGCTTGAGGTTAGTAACAGCTTGCATTTTTTCATATGCACTTAATACAGGGTTATATCTCATACTCATCCCTCTCTAAGATTATTTTCTATAGTGTAACCTCTTTAAAAGGTTTTTATCCTGAGTGATAAACAAATGGCATAAAGTCCGAAAAAAAAGCATATACATTACTGATTAAAGGGGAGGGACAAGCTATGGAATTTATCATGCTTGGATTTTTAATTGGTATTATTAGCTTTTGGGACTTGGAAGCTAAGAAAAGGTTTATCGAATTAATTAAAGATGGCAAACTTGAGCTGGTACTTTTAATTTTTGGTCTAGATTTAGCAAAAGGGCTAGGATTTTATTTGTATATCTCTGCCAATAATACTAACGGAAGCGTCCTAGTGCTGTCAGCAGGAACAATGATTTGTGGTGCTCTAACTAGGTACTACTACACAAGGAACAGACTGCATTTTATCACCTTTATAGGCTTTATATGGCCGATAGCAACACATACAATTAATACCATGATCATCATTGCCATCGTAACTTTGTTTATAACCCAAAATATTAGAACTACTTATAAATTCATAGCTGTTTTTTTTCCGATCTTAATATATATGGCAATATAATTATCACCTTTTATATCTTTTGTCATAATATATCTCAAGAATATCTAGTAAAAAATTATTGAGAGGTGATAACATTGAAGGTTTATTATTTTAAGCTTCCAAATTTTATTAAACAGATTCTATTTAAGTTTCTGAAATAATAAGATATAAGAGTAGTTTATCTACTCTTATTTTTTTTGTATTTGAGGTGATATATTGGATCAAAATCGTGGCAGACTAAAGGCGTCTCATCCTAGCTCTAGAATGATTTTTGCCGGAATATTTATGTTAGTAGGACTAATATTAATCTTCATCAGCTTTACAGCGGTATAAAAAAAGACTCCCACAAGGAGTCTTTTTATTCATTAGAAAAGCCTATTCCAACTATTCCTCCTACTGCACCGCTTAGTAATGACACAATAGTTTTGCTGACCATAGTAGATAACACAAAACCCTCGGTCCCAAAGACTAGAGATAAAAGGAGATTAAATATTAAAAAAAATATTCCTACCAATAAGCCTTGTAACAACCCTTTATTCCCAGATTCCTTGCTAACAATAAATGCACCTAAAAAAACACTAAAGAATATGATTGATAAGCTTACTATGCCTATGAATTTTTCTGACAAGCTAGTAAAATAAAATATCAAGCTCCCTAGTAGTATTAAAAATATACTAGAACACACGGCTAATACAAAGCCTTTAATAACTCTAGTAAAACTAATGCCTTCTCTAATATCGCTGGTACTCAATCTTTTACACCTCCATTTTTAGGCTTGGCAAGGACATGCAAAGCCAAGTTCTTAATATACTAATATGCCTCCTAAGACAATATATGCTTATGTATTTAAATTTTAGAAACAACTGGAGGGATTTTTTTATTTGCGGCGAATAATGAAAAAAGTATATTTGAATCGCTGCACAAAATGTATTAGGGAGGTGCCGTAATGAAATTAAAAGTAGGTATACCAACAACATTACACTATTATTCATTTTATCCTTTTTGGAAAGCATTTTTTGAGCAGTTAAATATAGATGTGATAACCTCACCGGTAACTACAAAAGAGATTGTGGATCTGGGCGTAGCTGAGACTGTTAATGATGCATGTGTTCCAATTAAAATTTTCCATGGTCATGTTATGGCATTAAAAGAGAAAGTAGATTTTTTATTTATTCCAAGAATGGTTAGTATGACCAATGAATCAACCTTTTGTCCAAAGTTTTTAGGATTACCTAATATGATAAAGGCATCTATCTCAAATTTGCCGCCAATTATAGAGCCTAGAATTGACTTGAAAAATAGTAAGCTGGAAATGTGGAATATCTGCAGGTCTATTGCAGACCGCTTTACTGCTAACAGATTAGTTGCATTTAAAGCCTATCGTTGTGCTGTGAAAGCTCAACAAACCTATGAAAAATTGCTTGTTAAAAAGGTTAAACCTTTATCCTTTCTGCAAGCAGAAGGAAAAAATGAATATATTAATAACAATGCTGAAACAGGGTTAGTAAAGTTAGCTGTACTGGGATATCCCTACGAGGTATATGACCCATTCATAAGCGTAAACGTATTAAAAAGATTAGAAGAACAAGGTGTAGAAGTAGTTACTTTAGAAATGATTTCTAAAAAAGAACTGGCAAGATATAGCAAATCATTGCCGAAAAATTTATTTTGGTACTATAGCAATTTAGTGGTCCGAGCAGGCTTTTATTATTTAGATCATCAAGTGGATGGAATTATTCATGTTACTGCTTTTGGCTGTGGTCCTGATGCAATGGTAGATAAGTTATTAGAGCTAGAAGCAAAGGAAAGAGGTCAGGTTCCTTTCATGTCGCTAACTATAGATGAGCATTCAGGAGAGGCGGGTGTAGCAACTAGGATTGAAGCTTTTGTTGACATGATCAGATTACGAAAGGAGCAAACAGCATGCGGATAACATTCCCATACATGGGAACATCTCATATTGCATTTAAGCACTTAATTAAAAATCTCGGACACGAACCTTTGGTACCACCAAAGCCCAGTAAGCGAACCCTTTCCTATGGAACCCAGCATGCACCAGAATTTGCTTGTATCCCTTTTAAAATATTACTAGGAAGCTATATTGAAGCATTAGAAGATGGAGCTGAAATGATAATCACATCAGGGGGTATCGGTCCCTGTAGAGCAGGTATATATGGTATGCTACATGAAAAAATCCTAAGGGATTTAGGCTATCAGTTTGAAATGATTGTATTAGAGCCTCCATTACGAAATTTACCTGATTTTATTAGTAAAATAAGAAAGATTATTAAACCATCAGGTATAACCTGGTACAATTTCTATAAACAGTTTAAAACTAGTTGGTTTAAACTACAGACTTTAGATGAAATAGAAGAGCTAGCAACTTCTATCAGGCCTCGAGAGATTACTAAAGGTGGAACTACAAAAGTCTTTAATAAATGTTTAGATATAATAGACATCGCCAATAGCAAAGAAGAAATAGAGCAGGCTAAAATAGAGGCAGTTGAACTATTAAATGATATTAACCAGGACAAGGAAAAAGAATGCTTGAAAATTGGGATAATCGGAGAAATCTACGTTGTCTTAGAGCCTTTTATTAATTTAGATATAGAAAAGACTCTTGGTGAGATGGGAGTAGAAACCCATCGATCAATATATTTAACAGATTGGACTAGAGAAAATGCGTCTAGAGGCGTAGGGGATTTTGATATTAAAAAAGAAGCTGAGCCTTACCTGAACGAGCCAATTGGAGGACACGGCATTTCAAGTGTTGGAGAGACCATTATTTATGGTAAAAAAGGTTATGACGGTGTAATCCAGCTAGCTCCTTTCACCTGTATTCCTGAAATTGTTGCAAAAAGTATTTTACCTAAAATCAGCCAGGATTATAATATTAGCATTATGACTATTTTTTTAGATGAATTAACAGGAAAAGCCGGGATGCAAACGAGACTGGAGGCTTTTGTAGATTTATTAGGGCAAAGACGTAATAGAATGGGGGAAGCTAAGTTATGCAAGGGTATTTAGGTATTGACGTCGGTTCAGTAAGCACCAATATAGTAATATTATCTACCCAGGGCGAGGTGATAAAAAGCTTATAT
>JAWSUQ010000055.1:0-10863 GCA_033549265.1 Bacillota bacterium | reverse complement strand
CTCCTCTTCATTTTTACCTCCTCGAAAGCACATAATAAAAAGGATTAAATCTTAAAGTTTAGTATACTTTAAAGTTTAATCCTTAATATTTTGTCTTTTTAAATTATTTTATATGCTAAAACCTACTATTATTTTACCAATATCTGACGTAAAACACAAAGCTCCATTCCTCGCATTTTGAGACCAATTGGGCCTTAAAATAGTATTCAGCGGTATTACTGAAAAAATATATACAAGTACTCTCTATTACAAGCTATAACTTCCTTTTTTAAATATATCCTAAATAGGACAAATATGCTTGCCTAGACGGCTGGTTAGTTTTAAATTCTCACTATAGTCCACGGGAACATCAATAACCGCTACTACCTCATCAGCTAAAGCTTGCTTTAATATAGGAATAAAATCTGTCGTTTTTTCTACTCGATACCCTTTAGCACCAAAGCTTTCTGCATACTTGACAAAGTCAGGGTTAGTGAACTCAATACCTGTATATTTACCAAATTTGTTTTCTTGCTTCCACTTAATCAGTCCGTAGCCGCCATCATTGACAATCACTATTACAAAGGGAGTTTTAATTCTCAAGGCCGTTTCAATCTCCTGGGAATTCATCATAAAGCCACCATCCCCAGTAACAGCCACTACTTTCCTATTGGGATGAGCTAGCTTCGCAGCAACTCCACCTGGAACAGCAAATCCCATTGTAGCATATCCATTAGAAATTATTGCAGTATTAGGCCTAGTGGCAGGATACATTCTTGCTATCCACATTTTATGAGCGCCTACATCAGATATAAGTATATCATCATCGGCTAAACAGTGCCTTAGATCGTGAATCAGCTTCTGGGGTTTTACCGGGAATTCAGTTGAATCATGATGGTTGCTAAGCTCTTCAAGGATCATCTCTCGGAGCTTGGTAACCATACCCCATGATTTATCAAATCCGGAGGCTGTGGTTAATTCAGTAAGTGTTTTCCTTAAGTCCGCCACTATTTCTAACTCCACTCGATAGCATGAATCTACCTCTGCTGGTTGAGTGTCAATGTGAATAATTTTTTTATTCCTGTCATCATTCCAATGGGATGGTTCGTACTCCACAAAGTCATAGCCTACCGTAATAATCAAATCTGCAGCGTCAAAGCCACAGGCAACATAATCATAAGCCTGCAGGCCGATGGTCATTAGCGCTAGGGGATGAGTATAGGGGATAACCCCCTTGCCCATAAAGGTATTAGCTACTGGAATATTATTGGCCTCAGCAAATCTTACTAGCTCTTCACTGGCTTTTGCCCTAATTACCCCATTACCTGCTAGAATTAAGGGCTTTTTGGCTTCCTTTAGCATTGCTACTGCTCGCTCTATGTCGTCTGTTTCAGGTGAGCCTATACTAGTAGGTCTCGCCTTAAAAGGCTGAATGTCTTCATTTACTTCCATTTCAGCTAAATCCTCTGGCAGCTCTATATGGGTGGCACCAGGCTTTTCCCGCTGTGCTATCTTAAAAGCCTTACGTATTACCTCTGGCACAACCTCTCCTTGCCTAATCTGGGCATTCCACTTTGTAATAGGTCGGATGATCTCTACCACATCAATATACTGATGGGATTCCTTATGCATTCCCTTCATCCCTGTCTGCCCGGTAATAGCTACCAGAGGGGCCCTGTCTAAGTTGGCATCAGCTATCCCTGTAATGAGGTTGGTGGCTCCAGGACCTAAAGTTGCTAAGCATACTCCTGCTTTTCCTGTCAATCTTCCATAGACATCTGCCATAAAGGCTGCCCCTTGCTCATGCCTCACTGGGATAAAGTCAATTTTTGAAGCCCGTAGAGATTCCATTATATCTATAGTTTCCTCCCCTGGAATACCAAAGATATACTCTACCTGCTCCTCCTCCAGGCACTTAACAAGTAGGTCAGAAGTTTTCACTGGTCATCACCTCTCTTTTATCGTAGCTGGGGGTAGTCTAATTGCCGCAGCCCTTCATAAATAACAACTGCAGCTGAATTAGCCAAATTCAATGATCTAGCATCGTTAAGCATCGGAATTCTAATCCATTTTTCCTCACGGCCGGTTAAGATTTCTAGCGATAAGCCCTTTGTTTCTTTTCCAAATACTATAAAATCTCCAGCTTGATAATTCACATCACTGTGACGTTTTCTTGCTTTAGTGGTAGCGAGATAAAAATTGCTAGTCGGATATGTATTGATTAGGTCTTCAAAGCTATTATAATATTTGATATCTACCATATGCCAATAGTCTAATCCTGCTCTTTTCAGGTATTTATCCTCTACGGAAAAGCCTAGCGGTTTCACTAAATGCAGCTTGCACTCTGTGGCAGCGCAAGTACGGACAATATTACCTGTATTTTGTGGTATTTCAGGCTCAACCAGTACAACGTTTAGCATTTACTACTACCCCTTCGTTTCTTTGTTTCTAAGTCTAGGATCATTTTCTGGATATGGCACAAATACATATGGTACATTTCGGTAGAATTCCATGTAGTCTAAACCATACCCTACCACAAACTTCTTCGGAATGATAAAGCCTACATAATCCACATTAATAGGATTTTCTCTACCATCCGGCTTATCTAGTAAAGTACATAGCTTGACACTAGCAGGACCTCTACCTCGTAAATATTCCACTAAATAGCTTAAGGTTAACCCTGTATCAATAATGTCTTCTACAATAATTACGTGCTTATCTTTAATAGATTGATCTAAGTCCTTTATTATTTTTACTTCTCCAGATGACTCAGTGTTTTCCCCATAGCTAGATACAACCATAAAGTCCATCTCAACCGGTATAGTTATGTTTTTAGCTAGCTCAGTTAAAAACATAATTCCGCCCTTTAAAATACAGAGCAGCAAAACCTCCTTACCAGCATAATCCTCCGAAATTTTAGCAGCAATTTCTTTAGTTTTTGTTACAATTTCTTCTTCGGTAATTAGTACTTCTTTAACAAATTGATCCATTGCGTTACCCCCAATAATTAATTATATTTTAGCTTAAGATAACAGTTTTTTCTATGAGATTAATCACAAATCTAAGCCTACTTAATTTATCTTTTAATTTATCACTATATTTAAGTTTTAGCAACTACCAACAACTCTTATACCACTTCAAAATATTATAACTCCAATTGACATAATTTATTTTTTTTGATAATCTTAAATGATATAAGATTTATGCAAGGAGGTTTTATCAATGGGTAAAAATATTGTAGAAAAAATATTAGACGCACATTTAATTTCTGGCTCCCTTGAGGCCGGGGGTGAAATCGCCATAAAAATCGATCAAACTTTAACCCAGGATGCTACAGGCACAATGGCATACCTGCAATTTGAAGCAATGGATGTGCCCCAAGTAAAAACTGAGTTGTCAGTAAGCTATGTAGATCATAATACCCTACAAACAGGTTTTGAAAACGCTGATGACCACCGTTTCCTGCAGTCAATAGCTGCTAAACACGGCATTTACTTTTCCAGACCGGGAAATGGGATCTGTCATCAGGTTCATCTAGAGCGGTTTAGTGCTCCTGGAAAAACCCTATTAGGCTCTGATAGTCATACTCCAACCGGTGGTGGAATTGGCATGCTAGCTATTGGAGCTGGTGGACTAGATGTAGCAGTTGCCATGGCCGGTGGACCATTTTATCTAACTAGACCTAAAGTTATTAACGTTAGATTAACCGGTGCACTAAAGTCTTGGGTTAGTGCTAAAGATATTATTTTAGAAGTGCTGCGCCGCCTTACTGTTAAGGGGGGCGTGGGAAAGGTGATTGAATATACCGGTCCCGGTGTTGCAACCTTATCAGTACCAGAGCGAGCAACTATTACCAATATGGGTGCAGAGCTTGGGGCTACCTCTTCTGTATTTCCCAGCGACCATGTTACTAAGGAGTTTTTAAAGGCTCAGGGCAGAGCTGATGTTTGGTCTGAACTAAAGCCTGATGCTGATGCATCCTATGATGAAATTATTGAAATAGATTTAACCTCGTTAGAGCCCATGGTAGCTAAGCCTCATAGTCCAGACGCGGTGGCCACAGTTAAAGAAGTGGGACCTATTAAAGTAAATCAAGTGGCAATTGGAAGCTGTACCAACTCATCCTATAGCGACTTGATGCAGGTAGCAAGGATCCTAAAGGGCAAAAGAGTCCATCCAGAGGTGAGCTTGGCAATTGCTCCTGGTTCTAAGCAGGTATTTGAAATGTTAGCTAAGAATGGCGCTCTAGCAGATTTAATAGCTGCAGGGGCTAGAATATTGGAATCCACCTGCGGACCATGTATTGGCATGGGGCAGGCTCCATCCACTGACGCAGTATCTATCCGAACCTTTAATAGAAACTTCCCAGGACGAAGTGGTACTGCCAGTGCCCAGGTTTATCTGGCTAGTCCAGAGGTTGCTGCCGCAGCAGCAATTACTGGCCTTTTAACAGATCCAAGGGACTTAGGTCATTACGAGAAAATAGATACCCCTGCTGAGTTTTTAATTGATGACGGGATGATAATTAAACCCAGTGATGATCCTGATACTGTGGAGATATTTAGAGGACCAAATATTAAACCATTACCGGTCAACAGCGCTCTACCAAACTCATTGGAAGGTAAAGTATTATTGCAGTTAGAGGACAACATTACTACAGACCATATTATGCCAGCTGGAGCAAAAATACTGCCATTAAGATCAAACATCCCTGCTATTTCTCAGTACGTATTCTCAGGAGTTGATCAGGATTTCAGTAAGCGTGCCCAGGAGGCTGCTGGGGGCTTTATTGTAGCAGGCCATAATTATGGTCAGGGCTCTAGCCGAGAGCATGCAGCTCTAGCCCCCATGTATTTAGGTGTTAAAGCTGTAATCACCAAGTCCTTTGCCAGGATTCACCGGGCTAACTTAGTTAACTTTGGCATACTGCCATTAACCTTTGTCAATGAAAGTGATTACAATAAGGTAGCTCAGGAGGATATTATCAGTATTGAAAATCTCCATGAACAGCTGCAGGGTGATGCTGTTACAATTAAAACTAACAAGGGGCTATCATTTAAAGCCGCTCATAATTTAACTGATCGTCAAAAGGAAATAATTATAGCAGGTGGCTTGTTGAATTATACAAGGAATCAAGTAACTAACTAAACTATAAAAAAAGTAATTAGTAATCTTCATTTAAAAATAACCAGGGAATCTACAAATATCTTGTAGGGCCCTGGTTGTTTCTCTTTCCTCTGTCTATTAATTATTGACCTGTCTACAATCGATTATAGCCATTGTTATCTCTTTCAGTACTTCTAAGTTTTCCTCCTGTTCTTGAGCTCCCTTTAAAATTATCTCCACTTCTATGCCACCAATCTTTCCTAAGGCCCAGGCCGCATGAGCTCTAATCACTGGTCTTTGATCTCCCAAAGCTTTAACTAAGCTGGGAATAGCCTCTTTAGAGCCCCAATTGCCTAACGCAATAATGGCATTTCTCTGCAGCACGGTTTTTCCCCGCCAGCCAGCTGCTGTTACACCAAAGCTTTTAGCAAATTCTTTATTATTCATAGTCAGCATTTCTATTAGGTTATGCTCATTTAATTCTGCTGCACCCCTTCCACTATGGCTATCCTGCTGGTTATATGGGCAAACCTGCTGACAAATATCACACCCATACAGGCAATAGCCAAACTTATTTCTAAATTGTCTTGGAATGATTCCCTTAAGCTGTGTCAACTGAGCCAGGCATTTGTTAGTATTTATAACCCCCGCTTCTTCAATGGCTGCAGTAGGGCAAGCCTTTAGGCACTTTTCACATCCTTCACATCCTAGCTCAGGAGATACCTCGTCTATCATATCTATTCCCTGGGCACAAAGTTCAATATCAGTGATAAGTCCCCCCAAAAAGAAATAGGAGCCCTTTTCTTTATTGATTAGCAAGCTATTTTTGCCAAAAAACCCAAAGCCTGCTTTAACAGCCAAGGCTTTTTCCATGATTGGCTTATTGTCAACAAAGGGATAATGTTTAAATTCTGGTAGGAATGGTTTCATTCTATTGATGAGCTCTGTTAACATATGGTACATTTTGTCATGGTAATCGTCGCCCTGAGCACTGCTTGCCAGCTTCCCATGGAGTGGTTTTGGTTTTGATAGCTTTCCACCCTGATAAGCTAACCCTACTAGAATAATTGATTTTGCTTCAGGTAATAATTGGTTGATATTTGATCTTTCCAAACTGCTATCACTTATAAATGAAGAAGTCAAGCCTCTATCAAATAGCGCTGCCAAACGATTTTGATGCTCTATTAAATGAGCATGTGCATCTTCGACAGCAATAATCTGAGTTAAATCAAAGCCAACTTCTTTAGCTAGCGCCAATATCTGCTGCTCCGTGCTTTTAATCATAATTTCCCACCTTAACATAGAATGATATACAAAAAGTGCGGAATAAGTTATGCCGCACTCATTTGTAACCATTTTATCAACTTATTTATTAGCTTGCGCTAGGACAGGAGCCTCCACCACAGCCCCCACCTTCTCCACAGGAAGAGGTTGGTTTACGGCTATCGGTGGTATAAAAACCACCGCCTTTGTAAATCACACCTACATTCTTGCTAATCAAGCGCTTAACCTCACCGTTGCAGGTAGGGCATACCTTCAATGGGTCCTCTTTTATAGACTGTTTCTTTTCAAAAACACCACACTCGTGGCATTGGTATTCGTAAATTGGCATAATGTCAATCCCCTTTTTAAAAAATTTTAACTTAGCTTAATGTCTATCTTAAATTTATAGCTAAAATTCATAAGTTTGTCAATACCTATTTATTAAAAATTGTTAACGCTAAAAGCGATGGGATATACCGTAGCCTGACTGGGGATAATGCCAGTTAATATTTTTATAGGGGCAGCCCATTATACTTGCACCACATTCTAGGCATCTACTATACTCTATAATAATTCGCCTGCCATTCCAATGGTATACCTTTGATGGGCAAAAATAGGTGCAAACCTTATCTTTGCATTTTGTGAAACATATCAGTGAATCCTTGATGCTAATATGAGACTTTTTGTCCGGTTTTATTTTAGTTAGTTTAATTAAATCTAGTTCATGGTTTTCTGAAAGCATTATACTGGCCTCCAATGCTTAATCCCATAATACAAGTCCTCAATGGTTTTTATTGGTCTCTGTTTTCCCTTAACGATAGACATCATTTTCTGTTGTTTTTCTGTGTCAGTACTCATATCTTCAGTAAAAAACTGGTAGGCAAGTTCATTAGCCATATTACTTATTAAATAATCTGCATCAGAGTGGTTTTTATAGTATTTGACTTTATCTGGACTAGCTTTAATATCCTTCATAAAGAAGGTCTGATTTAGCTTATGTTGATAATTTATTAGCATTTTACTGGAAAAATCTCCTTTAGACTTAGCTTGGATAACAGTTTCCCCTGCCAGTTTTCCTGAAATCATTGCTAAATCTGTTCCTCGTCTGCCGCTAATCATAACCGCCGCATCACCTGTTACTAATAAATTATCACTGTATAACTTGGGAATTGACTTATAACCTCCTTTAGGAATAAGATGAGCCATATACTCTACTGGCTCACTGCCATTTATCAATCTTTTTACCATTGGGTGCTCCTTTAGCCTTTGGAGCATTTCCATTGGATTATAGCCTCGCTCAACTACTTGGTTCAAGAAACCGCCCCAAGTCAAAGAAATTGAATCCTTATTAGTCCAAATTCCAGATTTTCCAATAGTTCCTGCTGAAGGATAGCCCAGCATTGCAAGGGCTGTACCTTCATTTTTTTCCAGCAGGAACCGCTCCTCAATCTTTTCAGGAGCCATACTACGTACTTCCTTGACATATATTGATACTGTATTAGAGGGTATTTCTCCTCGCAGCCCTGCTTTTTTTGTCAAAAAGGCATTTACTCCCTCTGCTAGGATAACCACATCTGCTAATATTTCTTCCCCTGAATCCAGTTTAACTCCTCTCACTGGTCCTTTACCCACTAATCTCTTGTCATAAACTAGATCCTTGACCAATGCATTACTATAAAGCTTAGCTCCAGCCTCTGCTGCTTTTTTAGCTAACCAATTATCAAACTTAGCCCTTAGCACAGAAAATTTATTATAGGGCTCTTTAGCGTATGTTAAGCCGGTAAAGCCCATGTTTACAATTGAATTCTCTTCCATCAACCATACCTGATCCGATACTATAGCTCGCTCTAATGGTGCTTCCTGCCAAAAAGCGGGAATTATCTCTTTGGTGGGCTGCACGTAGATAGTTCCACCAAACATGTTCTTACTCCCCGGAAATTCTCCTCTCTCCAACAAAGCTACAGATATGCCGTTTTGAGCCAACGTTAGAGCTGCTGCACTACCAGCTGGTCCTGCCCCTACAACAACCGTATCAAAAATTTCTTTAGTCATCTTTTCTAACACCACCTAGCTATATTTTTCCCTGGTGTATAAAGATTATCCAAAGGTCAAATAATATTGTGCAAATAAGAAAACGAGGTTAATTACATGAATAGAGCAAAGCTTATTAGGTGGTTGAATCTATTTTTAATATTGGAGAAAGAGCAGGTAGAGCTCTATGAAAGCCAAAGCAGGTCTGCTGAAGATTATCATTTGGCCAGGGCTTTAAAAAGATTTAAGGAGATTGAGCAGAATCATGTTGATAATATCACAAAGCTGATTAAGAACTTAGGTGGAGAACCTAGCCGAACCTATGCAGCTGCAGGGATAGCCATCGGCGAAGGAGCAAAGGTGGCTGGTTCTATTCTTGCTAGCTATACTAAGGTTGAAAACATGCTGCAACTTAACATTATGGCAGAAAAAAAAGCAATTAGCCACTACAAGCGGCTTATTAACAATATTGGTGACCCTCATATTAAAGATATCCTCTGGACTCATATAATCGATGAGGAGCTACATATGAGATGGATGGACGCAAGAAAAAAGGAGCTGGCTGATAATAGATCGTGTCAGACAGCAGCAAAAAAAGAGAAAAAACCGGGGTTTAACCTGAATATTAAAAAGGTTGGCCTTAACTTAAGTATCTGGCCTAAAACTAAGAAATCTTCAAAAAGAGTTATAAAAAAGTCTACTCGTTTCATCAGCTAGTAGACTTTTTATTTGTTTTACATAAATCTATAAGATTACACTTTTCACAGACAGGCTTTCGGGCCTTACATACCTGTCTTCCATGATATATTAGCCAATGGTGGGCATCTGACCACAGTTCTTTGGGAATATTGCGTTTCAGCTCCCTTTCAGTAGCGGCTACGTCCTTGGCTTTTGCCAGCCCCAGCCGATTAGCAACTCTGAAGACATGAGTATCTACGGCGATAGCAGGCACATTAAAAGCATTGCTCAAAACTACACTGGCAGTCTTTCGTCCAACTCCCGGAAGGGCTTCTAATGCTTCTCTGGAGTTTGGCACCTCTCCACTATGCTTTTCTACCAGTGCTTGACAGGTTGCTTTAATATTTTTACTTTTATTACGAAATAGACCACATTCTTTGATAAAGGTTATTATTTCTTCCTCTGAAGCCTTAGCTAAAGCTTCGGGAGTAGGAAAAACTTTAAATAGCTCTTTTGTGACCTTATTTACTCTTTCGTCAGTACATTGGGCGCTTAAAATAGTTGCAATTAACAGCTGGTAAGGATTAGAAAATTCTAGCCCTGGCTTGGCATCAGGGTATAATTGGGCTAATCGCTCTAATAGCTCTTTATAGTTTGCTTTTTCAGCACACATCAACCAGCTCTCCCCCAGTTGCAGCCACCAGCTGAGCTACTGTAACCGGCACAGCAGATTTTGGAGTACCTGCAGCTGCATACACAACATCAAATCTTTTAAGACTAATGTCAATAAAGATTGGCATGAGCTCTTTGATCCCGAAGGGACAGACCCCGCCAGGAGCAAATCCTGTCAGGTTAAACACCTGCTCTTCATTAGCAAATTTCATTTTTTCCTCTGTAAGCTGCTTCAGCTTTTTTTGGTCGACCTTTTGATCTCCACTAGTTACAACTAGTACTGATTTTGTCTTGCCAATGAACACAAGAGTTTTAGCAATTTGGGCCTCTTTAACGCCTAAAGCATCTGCTGCTAATTGGGCAGTATGGGTGCTTTCATCAAAGGTAATGATTTCTAGCTTAAAGGGCAGCTGCTCCATAAACTGGGCTACTCGTTGTAATGCTTCCAATTATCCTCACCCTTACTTTCTAGTTTTACGGTAATATGCATAAGTCATTGGTTCTGCGTCAGAAACAGTTTTTCCTGCTGTAACCTCCATTAAGAATAGGGAGTGGGTCCCAGCATCTACTGTTTTGCCTGGGACTACTTTCCCTTCAAAATAAGCAATACATCCATTTACTAGAGGGCCCTCTGTCTCTCCAAGGATATATTCCATATTAGCAAACTTATCAGCTTTATGCCCTGTTTGATAGCCAAAGTGAGATACTAAGTCGTGTCCATCCTGACCCAGTACTCCAATGGTAACTATACCGCTTGTAGTTATGTATTGATGAGTCAAATTCTGCTTATTAATGCCAATCAAAACCTGCAGTGGATCGCTAGTTACCTGAAAAACTGTGTTGCAAACCTGAGCATTAAGCTTATCGCCCAACTTTGAGCCTACTATATATAGACCGTAGCTAATGCTAAAGAGAGCTTGCTGCACCTGTTTTTTGTCTATTTTACTGTCCTCTACCGGCTTTTCTTCAATGAGTACAAATACCTCAGGTCCTTGCTTACAAACAGGACACTCTGCAGGTGGCTCATCCCCTGTATGAATATATCCACAGACAGTACATCTCCATCGCTTTTCCATATAATTACCTCCTTTATTATAATGGTAATTGAAACCATCTTATTAGTAATTGTAACTA
>JAWSUQ010000054.1:0-10992 GCA_033549265.1 Bacillota bacterium | reverse complement strand
TGGATTGAATGTATTCTATTTGGACTTAGCGCCTGGGTTAGTATGTTAACTATCAATCGGATAGCCAATATAAATTTGTTAAGAAGCAAGCTTGGGCAGATGGCCAATTTAGATGACTTAACCAAGCTATTTAATCATCGCTATTTTTACCAGCGAATTCAAATTGAAGTAGAAGAGGCTAACAAGGACAATAGGCCACTAGCCTTATTGTTTATAGATTTAGATGATTTTAAGATATATAATGATACATTAGGGCATCTCGAAGGGGATAGGCTCCTGGCGGAGTTTGCAAGGATACTAAAAGGGCAAGTTCGGGAAAACGATATCGTTTGTCGCTATGGCGGCGATGAATTTGTTCTTATTTTGCCAGGAATAGACGACCATAAAGCTGAAGAAATCAAATATAGAATTAAAGCAGAGATAGCTGAGTGGCCTTTTGCTCATCGAGAGGTGTTTCCTCTAAAACATATGTCTATTTCTGTTGGGACAGCAGCATTTCCACTCCATGGAATGACCTATTCCGATTTAATTGCTGTTGCCGATACCAATATGTACAAAGACAAAAAGATGCAAAAAGAAAAAGTAAAGGCATTAAGTAGTTCCTAAAAATTAGGGGCTATTTTTTTTGTAGAAATAAAGAGGAAAATACAGGAAAATGTAGAATTAAAGGAAAATAATACTAATTATGCAAAATGGAGTTAAAATTGTGAAGATAAATCCAGCTGTATTGCAGGTACTACCAACAGAAATTATTATCAAATATGGACTGTTGCCCTTAGCCTTCGATGAAAATACGTTAACCGTTGCTGTTGGCGAAGCGTTAGACTGGCAGGTGTTAGATGATCTGCGTCAATTAACAGGAAAAAGAATTATCGTTAAACAGCTGCCAACAGATGAGATTAGTATCAATCTTAATCGATTTTTATTTAATCATGACAAGGAAGAAGTAGTGGCAAACAGCATTATCAGCTTCGTAGATAAAATTCTCGTAAAAGCTGTGAAGGAAAAGGCCAGTGACCTGCATTTTGAAGCTGAAGAAAATGCTTGGCGAATTCGCTTGAGAATAGATGGAATCTTAATTGAGCTAGTGGCTCCGCCAGGTATTAGCTATCTTGAAGTAGTTTCTCGACTGAAGATATTAGCTGGATTAGATATTTCTAAGAAAAAAGAACCTTTAGAGGGAAGGTTCAGACGTAAAATCGCCAATAGTATTGTAGACTTTAGACTAGTGGCCATCCCCGCCCTATATGGGGAAAAAATAGTGATAAGGATTCTGGATAAAGAGCGGATGTCCTTTGACTTAAACCAACTAGGCTTAGCTGAAGTGAATTTAGTTAAGATAACGAAATTGTTGGCGAGGCCCCAAGGGCTCATCTTAATTTCTGGCCCCACAGGCAGTGGAAAAACAACTACAATTTATAGCATGCTGCAGCATTTGAAATCCTCTGAAAAGAGCCTTACTACCTTAGAGGACCCTATCGAATACACCTTGTCAGGAATTACTCAGATCTCTATCGAGGGCAAGCTGACCTTTGGGGGAGTATTAAAATCTTTGCTGCGACAAGACCCTGATATTATTATGATCGGAGAAATTAGAGATCAAGAAACGGCTCAAATTGCTTTGCGGGCTGCTACTACTGGACATTTGGTATTGGCCAGTATTCACACCACCACTGCCCCTCAAGGAGTAAGTAGGCTAATTGACCTTGGGGTTGAACCGTACCTAATTCGCAGCGGCTTGGTTGGTCTATTGTGCCAGCGGTTAGTGCGAAAAAAATGTGCTTGCATAGCAGGGTGCACTCACTGCAATCTTTCTGGTTATAGGGGTCGAACTATCATTCAAGAGGTAGTGGAGGTGACTCCCAGGCTGGTTCAGCTTATTCATGAGCAATTTGATGAACAGCAATTTATTAGGACAGCCTCCCAGGAGGGGTATCGTCCACTGATGCTAGAAGCAGAAAGATTATGTGCTGAGGGAATAACAGATCAACAGGAGATAGCCAGAGTTATCTATAGTCCCTAATGAGGTGATTAGCCAAATGACCCAGCTAAGGTATAAATATCAGGCTATGGATTTAGCGGGTAAGAGAATAATAGGTACCATCGATAGTCAAAGTGAAGAGGAAGTAGCTTCATTACTAAAGCAACAGGGATTTTTTATTACTGGA
Organism: Bacillota bacterium; assembly: GCA_033549265.1. Lineage (GTDB taxonomy): Bacteria > Bacillota > Desulfitisporia > Desulfitisporales > JAWSUQ01 > JAWSUQ01. The sequence goes on along the minus strand of JAWSUQ010000054.1, from coordinate 8,824 downwards.
CCCATTCGAAGAGAGCGATCCTTAAAGGTACCCCTTAGAGAAAATAGTATTATAAATGATGAAAAGTTAACAGACTACGCCAAAAAGCTTGGGATGCTGTTAAAGGGCGGGCTGCCAATCATAGCAGCCATGAAGATATTAATAACTGAGGAGAAAAAAGCTGAGCTCAAAGAAGCTTTAAATATTGCCACAGTTAACCTGCTGCAAGGGAAAACATTGACTCAGTCTCTGAGGGCTACTAAGATTTTCCCCTTATATTTTCTACAGACTATTGAGATTGGCGAAATCAGCGGCAGCTTAGCAGAAGCCTTTCAGAGCCTGGCGCAATTTTATACCAAGAAAGGCTTCTTAAAGCAGCAGATTAAAAAAGCACTGATCTACCCAACTATTGTATTAACTGGTGCTGTTGGTGTCTTGATTATTTTTGCACTGTTTATCTTACCGGAAACTAGCCGGATTCTAGCAAAAGAAGGAGCAGATTTGCCCTTATTGTCAAAGCTAATGTTCGCCTTAGTCAGTCCAATGGGCTTATGGACTATAATTGGCTTGGCTGCTTTGATAGGCTTTATTTATTTTTTAATTGGCATTTCTCCCAATAGGGACAAGATAAGCTCCAAAGTGATATGGGTTATTCCATTTGTTAATAAGATATACCAACTATTTATATACCATAATTTAACTCGAGGGCTTGGCTTCATGTTAAATAGCGGGATGGCACTACTAAAGGCCTTACAGTCTATGGCTCTGGTGACTAGGGATTGGAGGCTGACAAATAAGTTGATTATAGTAGAAACCAGTATTAAAAAGGGGTTGACCTTGACTGAAGCTATGACAGAAGCGGAGCTTTTAGGAACGGGAACAAGAGAGCTTGTCAGGGTGGGAGAAGAGACAGGGGTACTAGGAGAGGTGTTTCAGTACATGTCAGTATATTATGAAGAGCAGCTAGAGCTGGAGCTTAATAAGGTTACCAGCTATTTTGAACCTTTATTAGTAATTCTGCTAACTATTTTGGTGGCATTGGTAGCAGGCAGCATTTTGCTACCAATGTTTGAAATAACTAGTAAAAGCATGTATTAGGTGTTGATAGGGAGGAGTTTACAGTGGATTATAAGAAAACCCGTCTAACAAATCAGCTGGGATTTACCTTACTGGAGGTGCTGGCTGTAGTAGCTATCATCGGGATACTAGCTGCCTTTATCACCCCAAGAGTAGCCAATAGCGTAGAGAATGCCCGAAATAATACCTGTCAGGCAAATATCAAGTACTTGGAGGGAGTGTTAGAGCGATATAAGCTAGCTAATGGCGCCTATCCTGAGGATCCAGGAGATTTAATATCAAGCTTCACATCTGAATTTCCAATATGCCCACTATTGGCTAACAGCTCTGAAACCCATGCTACAGGCTATTATTACGATACGGTAACAGGAGAAGTTGTATCGTTTACCGACGATGAAACAGGTCTTAAAGAATTTCAATAAATCGAACTAATTTCTTAAGTTGTTTCTTAAAACTATAATATTGTTTATTATGAAAGGAAAGTGGTGAAATAAAAATGTCTCAAAGAGAAAGGGGCTTTACCTTTCTTGAGCTTTTGGCGGTAGTTTCAATAATCGGTATGATGAGCTCGCTTGTGATTCCAAAGGTTTTCTACTCCTTAGCTCAGCAGCAGCTAAGAGCTTTTGCCGATGAGTTGATGAATGATATGCGCTATCTGCAGCAGCAGGCTATTGCTGATGGGAAAAGCTATGAAATCCGCTTTTATCAGCATACAAATCCCCCACGCTATCTTATCTACCAAGGAGCAACTCAGATGGTCAGGAAGGATTTACCCCAAGGAGTAATCTATACTGCCAGTAGCTTCACTTTAACTAATCCAGTGCCTACCCTAAGGTTAAATACCAATGGCACGCCTTCTAGTGGTGGCGCAATCGAGTTTACTAACAAGCATAACAAGAAAGTAAGAGTAATAGCTACTCCTGTCACTGCCAGAGTGAGGATAGAGGAGCCAAAATGATAAAAGCAAAGATAAAGAAAAAAGTGTTCATTAAGCATATTTCTAATCAGAAGGGCTTTACCTTATTAGAAACTCTTATCTCCTTGATGATCTTATCAATTATGATTGTGCCAATATACTTTCACCTGGGGCAAGGTTTAAAGGGGCAGCAGCTGCAGGATGAGGTAATGAAGCTCAATATGTTGACAAAAAGACATCTAGAGCTAATTAGGGCTGAGTATCAACAGAATAACCGCCTGCTGTCTCAGGAGTTCTTAACGGAAGCTGAGCCCAATGGATATGACCAAGAAAATCGGTATATTTGGGAGCTAGAGATTACTTCTTTAATAGATTATCAGCAAATATCCCTATACCAAGTTATTATTACCTACTCAAAGCTCCATGAAGCTGAGATCATAGCCTCTGCCTCCATTGCTACCAAACTAATGGGAGAGAGAATACCATGAGTAGAGGAGAGGAGGGCTTTACCTTACTGGAGGTATTAGCGGCGGTAATTATTTCAACCTTAGTAATTACGGTGGTAATTCGCTTTCATAATCAAACAATAAATATCTATCAAGCCACCAGATCAGCCACAGATATCAGTGAAAATATTCTAATTACCTTTAATCTCCTAGAGGCTGAGATAAAAACCAGCGAACAAATACTGACGCCCCTTCCTGGGGCTAGCGGTAATAAGCTAATCTTAAAGCAAGGCCCTTACCCTTGGGATAATCTCCAATTTTATTATAAAAATCCCCAGGAGCTTTGGCGGTTAAAAAATAATGGTGATAATCCAGTAGCTTATGGAATCAATCAAGTAAATTTTAAACGGAGTGAAGCTGGACAAACTATCGAAATATCCATCAAAACAATTTCTCAGGAGGGAACAGAGACTAACTATCTGGGAGCAGCTACCATAAGGAGATGATGATGCTGTTAAATCAACGGGGCTCAAGTTTAACTTTATTGCTAGGGACAGCTGTTTTGCTTTTTACATTAGTGCTTTCAATTAATTATTGGTTAAGGCAGGATCTAAGGATAAAAGAGGCTTATGCTGACAATGGAAAGGCTTTTTACCTATCAGAAGCAGGAGTTGAAGAGGCGCTGTGGCATTTAGCTCATAATTATAACCTTGAAAACACTTTTTTTACCAGCGGTATTGAGGGTTACGGAACCTACAGCACTGAAATAACCAATATAGAAAGAATCCAACCGCTGCCAGAAAATGAAGAAGAGCCGGATGGCATTTTAATAGCAACTATAAACAGCTTAGGTAGTGCAAATGGAGCTCGAGAGCGGATTATTACTAAAGTAGAGCTAACCTATGGATGGGATGGCAGTATTAGCTTTAAAACTGCTTCCTTTCAACGAGCCGTTCCTTAATTTATTATTAAAATTTAATGGGTATGGTGAAAATTATGCTAAAGAATAAAATAGCCTGTTTATTTATCCAGGATAATTTGATAGCGGGCATAACCTATACTGCTACCAATAAAAGGCTATGGGCTATAGATAACTTTTTTCATATAAATATTCCAGAGGGATATATTGATAATGGTCAATTAATAAAGCCGGTTCATGTGGCTAAGCTATTAACGCCTTTAGTAATAAGGTATAAGCTAAAGGGTGTTAAAGCCAGTATAGCCATTAGCTCAAATCAGGTGATAAACAGAATAATAGCAATCCCTAAAATGACAGAGGCAGAGCTAAAGGAGGCAATATTTTGGGAAATAAAGCCCTTTCTAAGTCAGGCTCATAGCTCCATGAGTGTAGATTATACTTTATTACACCAATTCCAGGCCGAAGAAAAGGGAAACCAGGTATATATAGCTGCCGCTCCTAAAGAGATAGTAATGGATTATATAGAGCTTTTAAAAAAGATTAAATTAACTCCTTGGCGGGTAGGTACCAATTGGATTGTGTTGCTGGGTTTAGCAGCAAGGCCCCATTTAATCACTAAGACTAATGCAGAATATATGCTTTTTGTAGATTTGTCCGGCAATTGCTTTTTAATCGCTAAAGATGCGATCAGCGGATTCACTGTCAGGCATTTTAAGTTGGTAAATGAGGAAAAGCTCTTGGCTGAAGAGCTGCAATACATCATCAATCAATTGGACAAGAAATATAGTAGCAATTCCGAAAAAATACACTATATAGGAGAACCATCAGAGATATTAACCAAGCAGCTAGCAGCTTTAAATAAGCAAGTTGTTATATTAACCCTTCCACAGGTAATTGAGCAATTAGCTATGACAGTAGCAACTGCAGCCGGGGGCATACCTCAGAATTATCCAGAAAGCTATCTTATGTGCTTAGGCCTAATGTTAGGAGAGCTGCAGCATGAGGCAAATTAACCTAATTCCAGAAGAAGAAAGATTAAAACCATCACTGTTACCTGTAATACTTTTTCTGGCAACTGTTCTTATTATATTTTATTTTTATCAGCTAACCTTAGAGCAAAGGCTATTACAAGGAGCTTTAACTAAAGAATTAGAGGTAGTTACCCTAAAAGTGGAAGCAATAGAAGCTGAGGTAAAGGCCTTGGAGGAAATTAATGGTAGAATTGATGAAATAGGTAAGGTGAAAGATACTGTGGCTACCTATAAGGGAAAAGGCTGGAGCTACATTTATGCTATCTCCTTATTAGCTCATTCAATAGAGGGGATAGATATCGTAAAAGCTGCAGTAGAAAGCCCTAATAATATCTTTATCACAATCATAACCCCTGATTTGCGCAGAGGAGCCAAACTAATAGAGGACATAAAGCTTAATTTTATAAACAGTGAGGTAAGGCTAATGCAAGTGCAACTGTCAGCCAGTGATGCATACCTAGCTGAGCTATTGATTAATGTGGGTGAAGAGCATGATTAACCTTACTCAGAAAGCCTTAAATAAAGCTATCGGTATTTTAGGGGGTTTATTAATATTAGCAGGTTTATTTGGCGGAGGACAATATCTAAAAATAACTAGAGATAATACCTATTTAACTAACCAACTGGCGGAGCAAGAGAAAATAATAGAAGCGGTTACTGAGATGGCTGCAGTGGCTACTAGAGAGCCCCAGGGAATTGATGGTCATCAGTTCCCTGAGCTTCATCAAATAAATTCGATAGATTTGACTGACCCAGCCCAGCTGTTGCCACTGATAGAGGCAATTGCTATTAAAGCAGAGGTTGTGATTAAGGGCATTGTACCTAGTCAACAGCAACATAACATTAGTAGTGAAGAAACAAGCTTTATTAGTGGAGCAGAGATTATAGCAGAAGGTGAGTGGTACGATCTTATTAAGCTGCTGCAAGAATTAGAGCAAGTATCGGATTTTCTGGCAGTAAAGCAGTTAGCCTTGGAAGATCAGGGGAATTATTCAAGTGCTAGATTCATGATTGAATATTATCAAGTAAAATAAAGCTTAGTAGAGCTAATAAAGCCCATTAAAAAAAGATCTCAAGGTGAGCCCTTAAGATCTTTCTTCATTATCTGGCAAAGTATGCAATTATTCCATTAGCGATTCCTTCCGCCGACTGCTGTCTAAATGAGTCACTAGCCAAGAGCTTCTCTTCTTCATAGTTAGAGATAAAGGCCGTTTCTACAAGTACCGCTGGCACAGTGCTGTTAGTTAGAACCGCGAAATTTGCTGAATCTATCCCAATATCCCGGCGGTTAATCTTCTTTACTAGGTCATTTTGGATAGCTGAAGCCAATTGCTTGCTGGAAGGAGCATTTGACCCACTATTATGATAAAAGGTCATAGTTCCTGCAATATTTCTATTAATATTGGCATTGGCATGGATACTAACAAAAATATCAGCATTATTGTCAGTGGCAACCTTGGCTCTATCTGCTAAAGTTAAACTAGTGGAGCCCTTGTGCGTAAAGATAACAGTGGCACCTTTGCCCTCTAAGATTTGTCCCAGTTTTTCCGAAATACCTAAGGCTACTATTCGTTCGTGAAGGCCTGTTGGACCTACAGCTCCTGGGTCTAACCAGCCTCCAGGCTGGATAGACCCATGACCTGGATCTATGACAATTGTTTTTCCGTTTAAAAGGTTATCCCCTTTATTTATATTAAAGCTAAGAATTTTGCCGTTATCTGCACTAGCGGTAGTAAATGTATAGATATCGGTCATATCAACAACAATCCTTACCGCATCACTGGTAAATTGACTTAGGCGAATTTGGCTGATAGGCTCAACATTTACTTGGATAGTAGCTTTATCTGCTAACTCTGGGGGAATGACAGCTTTTTCAATATCAATAACTAGCCTTCTGGGATTGTCCAGCCTTAAGGTAGAGAACTTAATATCAGACTGACCTTCGATGGTAAGGACCTGCAGGTCATTTATCTGATTAATATTAACCCCTAATACAGTATTGGGTTCACTTGTATCTGAGCTTCCAGGAGCATAGTCATCCCTGGATGAGTGATCTCCTCGAGAAGGATCCGTTGTATTTCTGAGAACTATTAAATCTGAGGAAACCCAACCTAGCTTCTGATTAGGTAGGGAAACCTGATGCCATTTGCCATCGTTTCCTACGCCCACAACTGCTAGGATAGTTCCGGGAGGGAAGCGATCAAGAATTTCAAAGTTGGTACTAGGACCGCTGCGAATATTGACATTAGAAGTACCATTAGGTGGTGTTATTACCGCTGCAAAGCCTGAAATAGGAGTAGTTGCAGAAACCTCAAAGCTAATGCCTACTATGTACTGTTGGCTGTCCCATTCCACCTTTGCTCCTAAGCCTTCGCTAATAAATCTTAAAGGAACCATAGTGCGACTATCTTTAATGATTGGAACCGTATCAAGGGCTACTGTTTTATTATCTACATAGGCAACCTGACTATTTATTTTTAACTTTATAACTTTTCCATTTTGAACAATCCCTACTTCACTGGCTCCTTCATTCCAGGTTACTTCTCCCCCCAGCTCCTCAGCCACAAAACGCAAAGGGACCATGGTTCGATTATTGCCATCTATGTATGGTTGAACATCAAAGGATATTAATTTACTGTTAACTTGGATCTGGACCTGCCTATCTTGAGCCCAGGAAAGATCTATGGTGCCAATAAAAAATCCTGATATAAAGAAAAATAGTAGTAGAGATAACCATCGATTGAGCTGTGACTTATTGCTGAAAATTTTTGTCACTTATTCCTCCCCCTGAGCACATGAAATTTTTGCTATAATGTAGAATATAAAGATATTTACATAAGATATAATTCGACATCAATTGGCGGTTTGTGTAGATAGAAAAATATATTTTTTAGAGGTAAAATATTACATATTGAAGAAATAATATATTTAAGGAATTTAAAATTGACAATAGGTAATTTTATTACGATAATAAGAGGAATAGGATAAAGAATTTCCAGACAAAGGTGGGAGCGAACGATGAGGTATTTAACTGCAGGTGAGTCCCATGGACCATGTTTAACGGCAATTATTGAAGGCATGCCAGCAAATGTAGCCATTTCCAGGGCAACAATAAATGAAAATCTTGCCAGAAGGCAGCAAGGCTATGGCAGAGGCGGACGCATGCAGATAGAAAAAGATCAGGCAGAAATTTTGTCAGGCGTAAGGCATGGAAAGACATTAGGTAGTCCAATTACACTTCAAATAAAGAATAAAGATTGGCAAAATTGGCAGCAGCTAATGAGTCCTGATTTCCATGGAGAGATTATAGATAATACTGACCAAAAGGAGGGCAACGGCCTACCTAAGGAAATAGACAAAGTTGTGACCAAGCCTAGACCAGGTCATGCTGACTTAAGCGGTGCCATAAAATATCGGCATGGGGATATTAGAAATGTGTTAGAAAGGGCTAGTGCCAGGGAAACCGCCATAAGAGTAGCTGTTGGTTCAGTAGCTAAGGCCTTGTTGGAAGCTTTAGAGATCCAAGTAGTTGGACATGTTGTAGCTATTGGTAATATTACAGCAGAAAAAAGTATAACAAACGGAGAAAACCTTTCGATAAAACAGGCACAAGCCCTAAGAGATCAAATTAGTAGCTCTCCAGTCATGTGCTTAGATGAAACTAAAGCTAAAGAGATGATGGCAGCTATTGATTTAGCCAAAAAAGAAGGGGACTCGATCGGTGGCATCGTGGAGGTAATAGTCTTAAATGCTCCTCCTGGCTTAGGTAGCTACACCCATTGGGACCGCAAGCTAGATGCCAAGATTGCCTTCGGTCTAATGGGGATCCAAGCAATCAAAGGAGTAGAATTTGGACTAGGCTTTGAAGCTGCTCAGCTTTTTGGCTCTCAGGTTCATGATAGTATTTTTTATAATCAGGAAAGAGGCTTTTACCGCAAATCCAACGGAGCCGGTGGAATTGAAGGAGGCATGTCAAATGGTGAGCCCATTATCGTTAGGGCAGCCATGAAACCTATTCCAACCTTATATAAGCCATTACATAGTGTAGATATGCAAACTAAAGAGCCATGTCTTGCTTCTGTTGAAAGGTCTGATGTATGTGCTGTGCCTGCTTGTTCGGCAGTGGCAGAGGCAGTAGTTGCCTGGGAGATTGCGGTAGCAATTCTGGAGAAGTTTGGCTGTGATTCGCTAACTGAACTTCAAAATAACATGCAGAGATTTTATCAATATTTAGGTGAACTATAAGAGATGAAGGGCAATATTATTTTGGTAGGATTTATGGGAGCAGGTAAAACGGCTATTGGCAAGAGACTGGCAAAGAGGTCAAAATTGACCTTTACTGATACAGACTGGGAAATAGAAAAGCTCATAGGAATGACAATCCCCAGGGTATTTAAAAAATATGGTAATATACGATTTCGTTCTGAAGAGGAATTGATGTTGGCAAAGCTAAGCC
>JAWSUQ010000053.1:0-11078 GCA_033549265.1 Bacillota bacterium | reverse complement strand
CAGATTGAGCTCTCTCTTCAGTAATTGTCATAGCAGAAATAATTAGGTCAGCATTTTTTGATAGCAGCGAAGGAATGATACCATCCCATTCAAAATGCTGTAGTTCTACCGCAAAGCCCATTTCTGCAGCGATTGCCTTGATTAGCTCAGCATCAAAGCCAACAATCTCACCAGTTGTTTCGTCTACCCACTCAAAGGGAGCATAGGCTGCATCCATTGCCACTAAGTAAGTTTTTCCTAATGTATTTGCACTTTCTGCCACTTCAAAGCCATTGTCAGCTCCAAAGTACTTTGTTTGAATTTGGTCATAAATGCCTTTTTCAATAACCTTAGCAAGGCCTTCGTTTACAAGCTGATGCAGCTCTGAATCCTCTTGACGCATAGCTATTCCATAGTATTCCATTTCAAATTCATCGTCACCAAAAGCTGCTAGGCCTGACTGTGGATTATTCTCAATATATGCTAATACAACAGGTCTATCAGCAACAACAGCATCTACTCCACCATTTAGTAATTCTGTAATAGCAATAGGTGTATTCTCATAGCGAGAAATTTGCGTGCTGTCAGAAGCTGTTGTCCCACCGCCACATCCTACTACTGCTAGCATTAAGCTGGCTACTAAAAGCAGTATAACTCCTAATTTAATCTTCTTCATTTTAAACCCCCCATTAGTTTTGGCAATTAATGCCTGTACAAATATTTTACCATAAATAATTATACAAGATGATGCATGGCAAATCAATGAGAAATTTTTCTCTAAATAGATTTTTGTATATAAATTCATCGTATTGTGTTTTTATACAAATATAATTCTTAAGCCTTTATATTTTAATTTTATTAGTACAAGCTATAATACTTAGGGGTTCAGCCTGTTTAATTTATCTAGTTACATATTTCAATAGTTTGTCCACAGAAAATCGACTATTGTGGACATAATTCTGTGGATAATGTGGATAAGTCTGTTAATAACTATAATATCAACCTTTTTAAGTGTGGACTTTTTTTTGACTTTAGGTCTTTTTTCTTGCATCAATGCATTAATTAGAAAAATATTCCTACTGAATAATCATGCAACTAGACCTTTAGTATTACAGAAAGTAGCCACTGCAAATTTTCAGGTGGCTACTTTCTCTATTTTCCTTATATTATCCCGCTTTATTTGGTAAATTGCTGAGGAGCTTTCCATAGCCAAAGCTATCTTCCATCAGCGCAGCCATTGATTGAGTCAAGGGCTTGCGGCTTTTAATTAAGGCCCCATATACTCCTGCCTGCTCCACTTTGCCAACTAGCACCACTCCCTGGAGAACATTTCCCTGTAATACCAGTTTTTTGTAGCTGCCATCTCTGTTAGCACCAACCATAATCCTGTGATCAGAGCCCTTGGGAGGATTCACTAGTCCTAAGGATATTATATCTATGCCACCTAGAGTTAGGGAGTTTTGCATGGCTATTAATGGCTCGCCATTTATTTTCTTGCCTGCCATATTTAGCCCTGCCAGCTTTCCTTGTCTAACAGCGTTTGGCCAAATAGGGGTTACTCCAATTTCCCCGGTAACTGCATCTACTGATTCGGCTACATCGCCAGCGGCAAAAATTCCTTCAATATTTGTTTCCATCTGTTGGTTTACCAAAATCCCTCTGTTAACCTCAATACTGGTTTCTCTAACGATACTGGTATTAGGTCTCGTTCCCGTAGCTACTATAACAAAATCCGCTGGTAGTACTTCACCATTTTCTAAGGATACCGTAAGCTTCGGTTTGCCAAAGAGCTTCCCCAGCCAAGAGGTTTTGTTGATAGCAGTAAAGCCGGTGCCGGTTATTATTCTCATGCCTTTCTCCATTAAAGCAGCAGTCACTATATTGGCAGCAGCTTCATCCAGCTGGATAGGCAGCAGCTGATTTATTTTCTCCACTACAGTAACCTTTAGTCCCTGGTCTAATAGGGCCTCAGCAGCCTCCAACCCCACTAGGCCGCCACCAATAACTACTACATTCTTTGCACCAGAACATGCTGCCCTAATCCTGTCTGCATCAGCTAACGTTCGCAAGCCGTATACACCTTCACTTGATATGCCTGGCACCGGAGGAAAGAAGTTGCTAGCTCCAGTAGCAATCAATAGGCGGTCAAATTCTAGCTTTTTCCCACTGGCCAGGGTTACCGTTTGCTCCTCAGGAGATACTGCTGTTACCAGCTGTCCTGAAAGAAGAGTGATATCCTGCTGTCGGTAAAAATCCAAGTTTTTTACCAGCATTTTATCAATTTGAATCTCTCCAGTAATATAGTCAGCTAAACGGCAACGACTATAGTATGGCTTCTCCTCGTTGCTAATAATGGTGATAGAGCACTTTGGGTCCTGCTGTCTAATTGTTTCGGCGGCAGCTACACCAGCAGCACTATTCCCGATAATTAAGTGCTTCATATTAGCTAGCCTCCATCTGGTCTAGTCCTTTTTTAACGCTTCTAGCAGTTTGCTTCCTTCTCTTATCACCTAATGCATCGATTTCCCCAAACTCCAATGCCCCATTAGGGCAGGACTCCACACAAGCTGGAATCTCCCTGCCAGTGCATCTATCACACTTGATCGCCACCGCTTCGGCCCCTGTACTTCTAGATATAGCTCCATAAGGGCATGACATGACGCACATCCAGCAGCCCACACATTTTTGGGGATGTCCCTCGTTAGTGACAATACCCGTATCTTTATCCTTTTGCATTGCTCCTGTCATGCAAGCATCTACACAAGCCGGCTCTTCACAGTGTCTGCACATCAAGGGGATAGCTACTGCTCCTACCGCCTCTACTGTAAGACGGGGCTGAACTTTCTCCAGTATTGCCCCGATGACTGTGCCAGATTTTGAGTGGGCTACTGAGCAAGCCGTTTGACAGGTAAGACAGCCGTTGCATTTTTCCGGATATATTAAAATCTCCCGCACATTAACTCCTCCTCACTTATTTTTTCACGTTAGCACCATTGGACCAAGTAGATTAAATACCTAATCCCTTGCGCTTTGCTATGATATGCTCCTCTATGTCATTAGCTGCTTTGACAGGATCTAACTCCACTAGTACCTTGCCACCTGTCAGCTGCTCAATATCACTAGTTAATAGCTTAGTTACTACTTCACTTCCTACTACTGGCGGTACGGGGCCTAGGTGGGTTAATAGGCCAAATGCTACTGCAAACACTCCGTCAACAACAGCCTTTTGTTCTAGGTACTCAGGGGCTGAGGCCGCTACGGGCAGCTGACTTGGGTCAACTCCTAAAGCGTTGGCAATAGCTGTCACCGCTACACCAATTCTGCCTATATCCACACAGGAACCAAAGTTTAATACAGGAGGCACCCCTAGGGCTTTACAAACTGATTTCAGTCCATCTCCAGCCTGCTCTGCAGAAGCTGGGTCCATTAAGCTTTCAATCTGGGCGGCACTACTCATACAGCCAGCACCGATAACCAGGATATCCTTCTTAATTAGCTCTTTCATTAAAGTCACACCCATGGTGTCATGACCGTTTCTATTGTTGGTACAGCCTACAACTGCCACAATACCCTTGATGGCTCCACTCTTCACTGCATCTAATAGGGGGTCTAGACTGCCACCTAAGGCGTTCACTAGCGATTCTACCCCAAATCCAGCCACTACGGTAGCCTTTTCAGCTGGAATAAAGATATCATTTCCTCTGCGCTTATATTGCTCAATAGCCATTCTAATAAGCTCTTTTGCCTGCTCCGCCACCTTTTCCGGGGCATAATCCACATGGTCCTCAACCCCAGCCATCCGCAGAATTCGGTCTACCGATACTAGCTTGGTATTGTATTTATCAGCTACATCCTTTAATCCAGGAATGGAGCAGTTCATATCCATCATTACCAAATCAATGGCACCCGTAGCTACTAAATACTCTTGGTTAATCCAATTTCCCGACTGAGAGCCAAAGCCCTGAGCTGTAGTTTCTTGCCGCTGCATTAGCTCCTGACCAACGCACATTGAACCGATAATATCAATTCCTTCAGCCCCAGCCTCTTTGGCCAGCTTTAGCATATCCTTGGACTTAGCAGCCTGCAGGACAGCAGTAGCTACTAATGGTACGTGTCCATGGGCTACGATATTTACTTTTTTCGCATTAATGGCTCCTAGGTCCGCCTGGGACTTAGTGATCTGAGGACTTCCTAGTAGAATATCCTGCATAGTAATAGTTCCAACTAGACCCATATAGCCGGTAGCAATCCCTAAGCGCAACGCTGTCAGCATCAGGTCCACCGGATCAGTATTGATGTTAGACATGGTCTTAGTTAAGCCATCTCTGATTTCTGAGTGAACACCACCTGGAATTACTCCTAGCTTGCGCCATGCTTCCTTTCTAGTTTCAGGAGCAAATGCCTCTAAGATTGCCAGTGGCTCCTTGGAGGATTTGCGCAGCTCATTAAGTACCGCTTCAGCCAGCTCAATAGCTAAAGCATTTTTCTCTTTGGTATTATCTAAGCCAATAGCTCCAGCAACTTGCCGCAGCTTAGCTTCATCTTGGATCTTATATGGAGTTTTTCCTTGGGCGGTAGCAATAATAGTCTCACATATTTCCTCTAAATGGTGGGAATAGGCGGCAATACCGTGTAAGGCTAGCTTCACAAAGTTTCTGGCTACTATTGTATCTGCAGTTGCTCCACAGATAGCCTTTGGTGCTTTCGGAGTGATGCGACAGGGACCATGACTACAAAGCTGACAGCATACCCCCTGTTGACCAAAGCCGCATTGAGGCTGCTGGTCTTGATATCTGTCAAAAATAGTTGAAACACCCGCTTCTTTAGTTCTGGCATACATAGCATTAGTAGATGAATGACATGACACATTGCAATCAGCACAGTTTGTCATAACAAAAAAACCTCCTCATATAATAATTACTCTTTCAAGTATTATTATAAAGGAGGTCAGCTAGAGATTTATGTGGTTATTCTCTCATAATAATGTGAGATTTTTCTGACTAATTTATTGATAACTGTCACAAACTGAGTGTGACTTAGCGCACTTGTTCAAGTTCAAGCCCTTTATTTACAACGATGCCAACGTTAATTGTGGAGGTTCACTTCAATTTCCTGGCCTCTAAGAATAGAAAGAAAGTTTTGTCCTTCACCAAATACAATATTCCCTGTTACTTCACCCTCCTTAAGCTCCGTCACCTGCCATTCCACATTTCCCCTTAAGCCTTGACGATAGGTATTAGCTGTTATGGCAAGGTTGGTATCTTTATCTACATTTACCCTAATTCTGCCTACCCCATCTATGCGCCAGTTAGCGGTAACTGCTGCTCCATCAAAGGTCAGCAAGCTGCTATATCCCTGGCTTCGCTTTACCTCTACCTGCTTTCCTTCAGGTAAAACCAAGGTATAGTTTAAGTCTCTCACTCCCATAGTGAGATCACCCCAGCGAGTAATTTCCTCAAAGTAGACATATAGTGTATCACCCACTTGTTTTGCTTTAATGCCACTTTTTGCGGCCATTTCTTGAGCCTCATCCTCGCTAGTTGTTACAAATACGCCCTTGCCAAAAAGGGTTATACTTTCGGCCGTTCCACTTTTTAGCTCCAGCGGCATAGCTGGGGCCTCTATTACAATATTATTGATATCACTTGTTACCGCTATCTCTGTATCTGGTAACATAACCGCATAATTGTTGCTAGCCATCATACTGGTGACTCTTGGAATAATCCCTATACTGGCCACAGTATAAACCCCTATACTGAGGAACCCTAAGGATAGGATTACAAAGATACTGAGAAAATCATACTTGATGCTGGGCTGCTCCTGCTTGGAAAAGTACAGGTAGCCAATTACTTCTACTCCTAATACTATTAGGATAATGGGCCACCAATTAAGGAGCTGCTCTATAATCGTATAGCCCTTTAACAGGGATGCTAGCATTACTATCCCTAAAGCAATCAGGGTTAACCCCATCGATAAGCTTCCTACACGCCACTGCCGCATTATTCTTCCTCCCCAACCTGCTCTAAATTGGTTTTTTGCCCCAGCAGAATTTTGATGCCCCCAAGGATGAACAGTATAGCTATTACTCCCGTTTGCAGATATTGACCAATTTCCCAGCCGATAAATCTGGTTACTACCGGCAACGCTACTTGATTTAAAATAAGCACCACCCCAATAAACACAAGGCCATAACCTAAAACTTTATGCCTCTTTATGCTCCAGTCTTCTTTGCCCTGAATCCAGGAAACAAAAAACATATCCTTATCCTCTAGCTCTTCCTCACCAGAGGCTTTGTTGAGAGTATCAAATACACTGTAAAACCAGATGATAGGGACTATAAACAGGAACATACTTATTCGTAGCCAATCCGAAAAATAAATGATAAAGAAGAAAAGAGTCATTAGCTGTAGTCCCTGCCGTTGCAGCCCTAAATACATATGGCCGGCTCCGGGAATAGCTGATAGCAGTACAGCAATCAGCTTTTCATTTTGCGTCTTAAGGACTGCTTCATCTAACACAATCCTATTAACACCATTTTGCAATGTAGCATCGCTGCTTTCAAATTGTTCATTAATTCGATCTGCCATTATAAAGCTATCCACCAGGGCCACTACCCACACTACCGGTAAAAGAATTAATGGCAAAGGATCGTGGCCAATAGTACTTGTATAAAGTATTGCCAATAAAAACACTCCCATTGTTGCCATGAAGAAAATCAATCCTCTCATAGCTAGCCTTAAGTACAAGTGACCTAAACCTGGTATAAACGAAAGCATAAAGGTAATAAACTTACTTTTTCTTTTCATTTTTTTCCCTCCAATTAAATAAATCTAGCTTTATCTCCAGCTTATAATCAACCTCATAAGTTGATAGCCGCTCAGTCCAGCTTTCCATGACAACTGACTCCTGGTAGGTATTATTGTTAAAAATTTCTGCTGAAGTCTTAGGAATTGAGCTGGTCAAGATATTGAACACTCCACTTCCCATCAATAATAAGGTTAAGCAGGCAGCGGCTGTATAGTAAACTAAAATATTGGTTTTTTTCTTAACCTTCTTTTTTCGACCGGCGCTACGGTCTACAGCTTTTATCTGCTGCATAACTTGACTGGAAAAGCTAGAGGTAATAGCATATGGTGGATCATTGAGCCTAAGCTCTGTTTCCACAGCATCAAGGTAAATGGTATGGCAGTGATCACACGCTGCTAAATGCTCTTCCATCTCAGCTTCTTTTGTTTCAGTTAGCCGGTGCTGTACAAATAGTAGCCATTCTTTTTTAGAATAATGGGTCATCTTTCCACCACCTCCTCCAAACTTTTTCGTAGCATTTTTTTTGCTCGATATAGTCTAGTCTCCACAGTTCGAATGCTGATGCCTGCTTCCTGGGCTATTTCTTCATAGCTTTTTTCCTGGATAAAGAATTTCTCTACTACGTCCTGATACATGCTGGGGAGCTCACCGCATAAAGCTTTTACTTTCTTCAGCTCTTCTCTTTTTATTATTTGCTCCTCAATGCTTTCTTCAGGGGTTTGGTTCAGGTCTATAACCTCCTCAGAATAATTCATCTGACGCTCTTGCAGCTTCCTTTGCTTTCGCTTCCAGTCAATACTTTTATTAGTAGCAATTCTGCCTATCCAGGCTTTGAAGCCCTGAAAATTATACTGAGGTAGGGAGCGATACACTTGAATAAAGGTTTCTTGGGCTAGATTCTCAGTTTCCTGATAATCCTTGGTAAAATTGTAGATAATGGCAAAAACCAAGCTTTGATACTGCTCAACTAATCCTTGAAAGGCCTGAGAATCGCCCTTTAACACAGCCTTTACTAACTCTTCCTCACTATTCAACTATAAGCTCCCCCCTTCCCTACATCAATATAGACGTAAAAAAAAACAAAATTACTTCAACTTTTTTAATTTGTTTAATAAAACAAAAAAAAGCCGCCAACTAAATTAGTTGACAGGCTTTTTATCATACTGGTTATTATTTAAGCTAAAGTTGCTGCAATATCTGCATCGGCACTGGTGGTAGGCTTGATATTGAACATCTCTACTAAAACATTTAGAACATTAGGAGAGATAAACGCTGGTAATGAAGGCCCTAAATGGATATTTTTTATTCCTAGGGATAACAATGTTAACAGGATACATACAGCCTTTTGCTCATACCATGAGCAAATAATTGTTAATGGCAGGTCATTTACTTCACACTCAAAAGCATTTGCAAGAGCTACTGCTACCTGAATCGCAGAATAAGCATCATTGCACTGGCCCATATCCATAATCCTAGGTAGACCGCCAATTTCACCGATGTTTAAATCATTAAAACGGTATTTTCCACAGGCCAGCGTAAGTATCACTGTATCCTGCGGCGCTTTTTGAACAAATTCGGTATAGTAGTTTCGACCTGGCTTGGCACCATCACAACCACCCACTAAGAAAAAGTGCTTAATTGCTCCAGCTTTTACAGCATCTATTACCTTGTCAGCCACTCCCAAAACAGTTCCTCGAGCAAATCCGGTCAGCAACTCTTCACCGCCATTTATACCCTTGAAGTTTTGCTCCTCTGCATAACCCCCTAGTGAAATAGCTTTTTCGATGATAGCTGAAAAATCCTTTTTCCCATCAATAGCTGGAATATGCTGTATTTCAGGGTAGCCAACTACACAAGTGGTATAGACTCGATCTGCATAGGAACTTTTCGGTGGCATCAGGCAGTTGGTGGTAAAAAGAACAGGAGCCGGAATGTTATCAAACTCTTTTTGTTGATTCTGCCATGCAGTACCAAAATTGCCCTTCAAGTGGGAATATTTTTTTAGTTGCGGATAAGCGTGGGCCGGAAGCATTTCGCCATGGGTATAAACCTGAACTCCCTTTCCTTCAGTTTGCTCAAGGAGTTGCCTTAAATCTTCTAAATCGTGTCCGCTAATAACAATAAATGGGCCTTTTTCCACCTTAGTACTTACTTTAGTAGGCATAGGTTGTCCAAAGATTGAGGTGTTGCCTTCATCTAGTAGTCCCATACAGGTTAAGTTGATTTGTCCAAGCTCCATTAATAAAGCAAGCCACTCCTGAGTAGTATGCTCCTCACCTATAGCTTTAACACCTTTATAAAACCAAGCTGTTACGTCGGCATTTTCTTTCCCTAATACATAGGCATGCCATGCATAAGCAGCCATTCCTTTAAGTCCAAACAGAAGTGTTGAACGCAAAGAAACTATGTCAGCATCTCCTGTCCATAGAGTTTCCGGGCTAAGATCATCAGCACCACCAAAGCTTTCTTTAGCTGATTTTACCTCTTCTATTAGTGCATCAATCCGCTCACCGTCAAAGCTTACATTAGTGACAGTAGTGAACAGCCCTTGCAGCATTAATTTGTTAGAATCAGCGTTTGTTTCTTTCCCCTCTGCCGCTCTTGCTAAGCCCACTAGAGCACAAATCAATTGATCCTGCTTATTAGCTATTTCTGGCTTTTTTCCACATACACCACCTTTGGTACATCCTTTACCTCCTGCAGTTTGTTCACATTGAAAGCAAAACATTGTAGACATAAAAATCCCTCCCTTTTTCTAATCAAAATTTTTTGCTAATTAAAAAGCCTATTGTATTTCCATAATATTGTATTATAATTTAAGATAAAAGTCTGTTGCATAAGTTACCAAATGGCGGGAGGGCAATAATATGTATAACAAATGGGTTCCTATTTTGCAGCATTCCCCACTGTTCGCTGAGATCAGTGACCAAGAAATTATTAAAATACTTGATTGCCTAAAGCCTTTATATAAGCATTACCAAAAGGGTGAATTATCAATTAACAACGACTTTAATAGGCTAGGAATTGTGTTAAAAGGAGAGTTGAGATTTATAAAAGAAGACGCCAAGGGCAATCGGACCTTGGTTAATATTATTAAGGAGGAGGAAACCTTTGGGGAAATTGAAACTTTCGCCGGGACTGGGCTTAAGCCTATGCTAACTCTAGCAGAGGAACCTTGTTCGGTTATGTACTTTCAAACAGATAAAATAATTGGCCATTGTAAAAAGGTATGCTCCTTTCACAAGACGATGTTAATCAATCTCCTTAAAATAGTGGCCTTCAAGGCATCACTGCTAAACCGCCAGGTTGATTATCTGGGCATGAAAAGCTTGCGGGAAAAAATCAGCACTTTTCTGTTAGAGACCTATAAACAAGAAGGTTCAAAAACGTTTATTCTGCAAATCACCCGTTATGAATTAGCTGAATTTTTAAATGTCTCCCGCCCTTCTCTATCACGGGAACTGTCTAACATGAGGGATGAAGGAATAATTGATTTTTATCGGGCTTCTATCCGTATTATTGACATAGATGGATTATTGAAAGCAGTATCACGATAAAACAAAAAAACAGATAGCCTTCATAAGGTTTATGAATCTATCTGCTAGTATGTGAGCTGCATTTACTTTTTCTTATCTAAAAAAACAGGATCCGGCTGGTTCATAAAGGGCTTTTGGTATAGCTCCTTTGCCTTTTTGCCAGCTTGAATTTTATCTAGTTCTTTTTTAACCCCTTTGAGCTTGATATTCATCTGCTGCTGACTCTCTTTATCCAGCTCGTTAATCTGCTGTAAGAGACTGCCCACCGGCCCAAGGACACTGTCTAATTGGCTCACCAAATCACTACCAGTAGCACTAGTGGTCGGCTCCTGGTTTTGCACTAATAACTCCCGCAGTTTAGAAATATTTATCTCACTAATTCCTAGTCGTTCCGCCAGCTGCTTTTTGACCTTGTCCATTACTTGATTCTGTTGGTCTAGGCGTCTCATCAGCTCTTGCCTTGCCTGGATTAGAGCTGTCAGACTGGCTAACTCCTGCTCCTCCGAAAAAGTTGCCGCTGCACATAGTTGCTGCTGCTTTACAGCTATGTTAAGCATCTCTTTATAAATCTCTAGCTGCTGCTGATATCCTCTCACTAAAATAGACACAAGCTGTTCCTTGCTATAGGTAGACAATTCACTTCACTCCCTGAATCAAAAACATTATATACTACTTATTCTATACCTCCTATGTAGTTTCCTGCCTGTCCCTACTTGAATTAGCGTCTTGTCCCTTCACTTTTCCAGGGTGCACTAT
>JAWSUQ010000052.1:0-11088 GCA_033549265.1 Bacillota bacterium | reverse complement strand
TATTACCTATTCGCCTATATCAATATTTTTCCTGCAAAAGGAGGTGATTTCTAACAGTTTTTTTCCAAATTATTTTTAAAATTTGCATATTTTGCTATGGCTATTGCTTCTTCTGATAAAAATTATATATTTCCTCAGCCACCTTTTTATTAATACCTGGTGTTTTTAATAGCTCCTCAAGGGATGCTTCCTTAATCTTCGCCACAGATCCGAATTGCTTTATTAGTCGCTTCCGTCGTTCCTTACCTATTCCCGGTATTTGATCTAAGCTGGAACGCAAGCCCTCTTTCCCTCTTAGCTGCCGGTGAAAGGTCGGAGCAAATCGATGGGCTTCATCCCGAATGCGCTGGATTAGATATAAGGCAGCTGAATCTACTGGCAATATGATAGCTTCCTTTGCCCCTTCCTGAAAGAGCTCCTCCTCCCTTTTGGCCAGGCCAAAGGTTGTTATGCCATCAAAGCCAAGCTCTTTCATGATACTGCGGGCAGAGCTTAACTGACCTTTTCCTCCATCTATTATCACTAAATCAGGTAACGGCAAAAATTTTGCTTCTTCTAAAGAAATCTCTCCTGCTTGCATAGCAGCTAGTTCAGCGTTAGCCCTTGAGAAGCGCCTATTGAGAACCTCCGCCATAGAGGCAAAGTCGTTGGGTCCAATGACAGTTTTAATAGTAAAACGGCGATAATCCTTATTGCTAGGAAGCCCATCTACAAAAACCACCATAGAGCCTACCGATTGATTCCCTTGGGTATTAGAGATATCATAGCACTCGATTCTCTTTGGTGTTTTCGCTAGCCCCAGCTTCTCCGTCAAGCCAGTTAGCGCTTCTTGAGCCTTGTTAATTTGAGCCTCTATTTCTTCATTACTCCCTGGAACTCCAGCAACAAGGTTGGCCCTATTGGCCTCCTCAATTGCTAGCAATGCATTTTGCCCCACCATTTCCACTAGCCGCAGCTTTTCTCCTCGTTTGGGCACCTTTAGCCTTACTTTGCCACCTTTTGTAACCGACAGCCACTCTTCTAGCAACTGATGGTCAGCAGGCTCAGCTTCCAGTAAAATAATGGGAGGAACAAAATCAATCTGACTGTAGTACTGCTTGACAAAGGCAGCCAATACCTCTTCTCGGGACAAATCATCAGTTTCTTTAAGGAAAAAGTGATTCTTGCCCAGTAATTTTCCTCCCCTAATATAGAAAACCATTACACAGCAGCGATTATAGCCCCGAGCCATTGCCACCACATCCTGATCCTCTTGTTGCTCTGATATGACTTTTTGCTTCTCCATCACTCGTTCTACTGCCTGAAGCTGATCCCTTAGCTTTGCCGCTTGCTCAAAATTCAGGTTGCCAGCAGCTTCGTTCATTTTATATTGCAGACTTTTAATTAGCTCACTTTGACGCCCCTCTAAAAATAACACTATTTCTTTAATCATAGAGCCGTAGTTATCCTGAGAAAGCTTACCGCTACAGGGGGCTAAACATTTGTTTATATGAGAGTTAAGGCAGGGTCTGCTGCTGTAGTTGAGCTTCTCCTGCTTGCAGGTCCGCAAAGGAAAAATTGAGCGCAATAGCTTTAAGGTTTCATGAACCGCCCCTACTTGAGTGTATGGCCCAAAATACCTGCTACCGTCTTTTTTGACGTTGCGAGTGACAAATACCCTGGGGAATTCCTCCGCCAAGGTTATTTTTAGATAAGGATAGGATTTATCATCCTTTAAGCTTACATTGTATTTAGGTCGATACTTCTTTATCAGATTGCACTCCAGGATTAAAGCTTCCACCTCTGAGTCTGTAATCATATACTCCAGGTTATGAATTTTAGCCACCAATGCCTGTACCTTAGGCGATTGGCGGCTAAAATTTTGGAAGTAAGACCTGACTCTATTTTTTAAGACTAAGGCCTTTCCGACGTATATAACTTTGTCATCCTGGTCCTTCATCAAATATACTCCAGGCTTATCCGGTAAGTGCTTTAGCTTGTTCTCCAATTGAATTTTGTTGTTCATTAGCTCCACCTGCCAGCACAGGCCCCAGGAACAGCCCTGTGTATGATTTCTTTTCCTTAATGACCGCTTCAGGTGTACCTTGGGCGATTATCTGCCCTCCGTCTTTACCTCCCTCAGGCCCTAAATCTATGAGATAATCCGCTGTTTTAATAACGTCTAGGTTATGCTCAATAACTACTACGGTGTCACCACCCTCTACCAATCTTCCTAAAACCACCAGCAGCTTGGCAATATCATCAATATGAAGCCCTGTTGTTGGCTCATCTAGGATATACAAGGTGCGACCGGTGGAGCGACGGGACAACTCACTAGCTAGTTTAACCCGCTGTGCTTCCCCCCCTGAAAGAGTAGTAGCCGGCTGCCCCAGCTTGATATAGCCTAAGCCTACATCCTGAATAGTTTGCAGCTTCCGGTACACCTTAGGAATGTTGACAAAAAAGTCTACTGCTTCATCTACAGTCATTGCCAGCACATCCGCAATACTTTTTCCCTTGTACTTTACCTCCAAGGTTTCCCGGTTATAGCGCTTACCCTTACAAACCTCGCAAGGTACATAAACGTCGGGCAAAAAGTGCATCTCTATCTTGATGATGCCGTCACCCCGACAGGCTTCGCAACGTCCACCCTTGACATTAAAGGAGAAACGTCCTTGCTTATATCCCCGCATTTTGCTAGTAGGGGTAAGGGAAAACAGCTCTCTAATACCGTCAAATACCCCAGTGTAGGTGGCAGGATTAGATCGGGGCGTTCGCCCAATAGGGGACTGATCTATTTCTATTACCTTGTCAATATGCTCCAGTCCAGTGATACTCTCGTGAGCCCCTGGTTTTTGCTTGCTGCCATTGAGTCTTTGGGCAACTCCCTTGTAGAGAATTTCATTAACTAAGGTACTCTTGCCAGAACCAGAAACTCCGGTAATTCCCACAAAAACTCCTAAAGGTATCTGGACTGATATATCTTTTAGATTATTTTCTTTGGCTCCCTTTATCTCAAGCCATTTGCCATTAGGAACCCGTCTAGCCACAGGAATTGGTATCTGCTTTTTACCGCTGAGGTACTGCCCTGTAAGGGATTTTCCGTTTGCCATAATAGCCTTGATATTACCTTCAGCTACTATAGTTCCTCCATTGGCACCGGCTCCTGGACCCATATCAATGATATGGTCAGCCTCCCGCATGGTATCCTCGTCATGCTCCACCACAATCAAGGTATTCCCTAAGTCTCTGAGCTTCTTCATAGTTGTCAATAGCCTGGCATTATCTCTTTGATGAAGGCCAATACTCGGCTCATCTAGGATATATAGTACTCCTGTTAAGCTAGAGCCTATCTGAGTAGCCAACCTTATACGCTGAGCCTCTCCACCAGACAATGTGCCTGCTGAGCGAGCTAAGGTAAGATAATCAAGGCCAACACTTACCAAAAAGCCTAGTCGCTCCTTTATCTCCTTTAATACCTGTTTAGCAATTAGCTCTTCCCTTTCGGTAAGCTGCAGTCCTGTAAAGAAATCATTAGCCTCACTGATAGACAGCTTAGTAACCTCATCAATTGACTTGTCCCCCACAGTAACAGCCAAGCTTTCCGGCTTTAGCCTAGCACCTTTACAGGCAGTACAGGGCTTGGTAGTCATATAGCTTTCGTATTCACTTCTAGCGTATTCTGATTGGGTCTCCTGATAGCGCCTTTCTAAAATAGGGATAACTCCCTCAAAGACATTTTCATAATAACGCTGGTGATTATAGGCGTTTTTATAATGGAACCGAATTTTTTCCTTACCACTGCCATACAGAATAATATCTTGCTCCTCAGCAGTCAATTCAGTAAAAGGAGTATCAATGCTAAAGTTAAAATGCTTAGCTAAGGATTCAAGCATTTGAGGATAGTAGGTACTGGTACTCTTGCTCCAGGGGAAAATGGCACCTTCAGCCAAGGTCATGCTCCGATCTGGTACAACTAAATCTACATCTACCTCCATTTTGGTGCCCAGCCCACTACACTCAGTACATGCACCAAAGGGGCTATTAAAGGAGAACATTCTTGGAGCCAGCTCCTCTAAGCTGATACCGCAATTAATACAGGCAAAGTTCTCGCTAAACATCAGCTCTACTTGGTCAATTATGTCCACCATGGCGATACCATCCGCTAGCTTTAGTGCTGTTTCTAGGGAGTCTGCCAAGCGATTATCGATATCTTCTCTAATAATAATACGGTCTACTACTACCTCAATTTGGTGCTTTTTAGTTTTAGCTAGCTTTATTTCTTCTCCTAAATCCATTACCTCGCCATTAACCCGCACCCTCACAAACCCTTTTTGCCGCAGTTCCTCAAAGAGCTTCTGGTACTCGCCCTTCCGCCCCCTTACTACTGGGCTTAAAATTTGCATCCTAGTCCCCTGGGGATAAGTCAATAGCTGATCTACCATTTGCTCTACCGTCTGCTGGGTGATAGGGTCACCGCAAAGATGACAGTGGGGCTTCCCTATTCGGGCAAAAAGCAGCCTTAGGTAGTCATAAATCTCTGTTACCGTTCCTACAGTAGATCTGGGATTACGGCTAGTTGTCTTTTGATCAATGGAAATAGCAGGACTAAGGCCTTCAATATTGTCCACATCTGGCTTATCCATTTGTCCCAAGAACTGCCTGGCATAGGCTGACAAGGATTCTACATACCGCCGCTGCCCCTCAGCATAAATAGTGTCAAAAGCTAAGGAGGATTTGCCTGAGCCACTGAGGCCTGTAATAACCACCAGCTTGTCTCTCGGTATCTCCACGTCTATATTCTTTAGATTATGAGCTCTTGCTCCTTTAATAGTAATTTTTTGAGCCATTTTCTTTTCACTCCCTAATTAGGCAAAGATAATATTTACTAACTTGTCATAGTCCGCAGCTCCAGCATCGCATCTCTTAATTCTGCCGCCCGCTCAAACTCAAGATTTTTAGCGGCTTGCCGCATCTCTTGCTCTAGCTTGTCTGCCAGCTTCTTAACTTCCTTTTTGCTCATTTTATTAATTGGCTTCTCAGCTTGATAGCTGGCTTGTTTTTCAGCAGCAAAGGTAGCTTGCATTACGTTTCGCACTGCTTTAATAATTGATTTCGGTATAATCCCATGATCTATGTTATAGGCCATTTGGATTTCTCGCCTTCTATTTGTCTCGTGAATGGCTCTCTCCATCGATTTAGTCATCTTGTCGCCATACATGATGACTTGTCCATCTACATTTCTAGCGGCCCTCCCGATAGTCTGAATCAACGAGCGCTCTGACCGCAAAAAGCCTTCTTTATCAGCATCTAGGATAGCTACCAAAGAAACCTCCGGTAAGTCTAACCCCTCCCGCAACAGGTTAATACCTACTAAAACATCAAAAACTCCTAGCCGCAGATCCCGCAAGATTTCCATTCGCTCCAATGCATTTATTTCTGAATGGAGATAACGCACCTTTATGTCTAAATCCTTCAGGTAATCAGTAAGATCCTCCGCCATTTTTTTTGTTAAGGTTGTTACCAGCACCCGCTGTTCTTTAGCCACCCGCAAGCGGATTTCTCCCAGCAGATCATCAATTTGCCCCTGCACCGGTCGCACCATTATCTCTGGGTCAATTAAGCCTGTAGGTCTAATAATTTGTTCTACCAGCTGCTCTTGATGCTCTTGCTCATATGGCCCAGGAGTAGCACTTACATAGACTACCTGATTTATTTTTTCTTCAAATTCACTAAAGCGCATGGGGCGATTATCAAGAGCTGAAGGAAGTCGAAAGCCGTGCTCTACTAATGTAGTCTTCCTAGAGCGATCCCCTTCATACATGCCTCCAATTTGAGGGATAGTTACATGAGATTCATCTATTACTAAAAGCCAATCCTCAGGAAAATA
This sequence comes from Bacillota bacterium, assembly GCA_033549265.1. Lineage (GTDB taxonomy): Bacteria > Bacillota > Desulfitisporia > Desulfitisporales > JAWSUQ01 > JAWSUQ01. The sequence goes on along the minus strand of JAWSUQ010000052.1, from coordinate 5,219 downwards.
GTCAATTAAGGTAAAGGGAGCTTCTCCTGGAAGCCGGCCCGTCAAATGTCGGGAATAATTTTCAATCCCTTGACAAAAGCCCATTTCCTGCATCATCTCCAAGTCATACCGGGTCCGCTGCTCTAACCGCTGGGCCTCTAGCAGTTTATTACTAGCTCTAAGCTTTATTAGCTGCTCTTCTAGCTCCTGCTCAATATTTTTAATAGCAATCTCTAGCTTTTCTCTACCGGTAACAAAGTGACTGGCAGGAAAAATAGATACGTGGACTCGCTCCCCCAGGATTTCCCCGGTAAGAGTGTCAATCTCCATTATCCGCTCCAGCTCATCACCAAAAAAGTCAAGTCTTATTGCTTTATCTCCATGAGAGGCTGGGAAAACCTCGATTACGTCACCTCGGACTCGAAAGGTTCCCCGAATGAAGCTCATTTCATTGCGGCTATACTGAATAGCTACCAGCTTTTTAAGGACTTGATCCCTAGCATAGCTATTTCCTACTCGCAAAGAAAGTACCTGATTTTGATATTCCTCTGGAGAACCTAGACCATAAATACAGGAGACGCTAGCAACGATAATTACATCGCTTCGCTCAAAGAGAGCTGCAGTAGCGGAGTGACGCAGCTTATCTATTTCATCATTTATGGATGCATCTTTTTCTATATATGTGTCAGTATGAGGTACATAGGCCTCCGGTTGATAATAATCATAATAGCTGACAAAGTATTCCACTGCATTGTCAGGAAAAAATTCCTTAAACTCTGCACAAAGCTGGGCCGCCAAGGTTTTATTGTGAGCTATCACCAAGGTAGGCTTTTGAGCTTTAGCAATAACATTGGCCATTGTATAGGTTTTGCCGCTTCCCGTAACCCCTAATAAGGTTTGATGCTTCAAGCGGCTATCAATTCCTGCTACCAGCTTGTCAATAGCTTTTGGCTGATCCCCGGTAGGCAAATAATCAGATTTAATTTTAAAAACGTCACCAGTAGCTTCCTTTCCCATTATCATCACCCGTCATCTGTGGATTTAATAGTAATTATTATTACTTCATTATATCTCACTTCCACTTCAATCACAATAAAAACTATACCAACGGAATATATGTTCGCTCATAATTGATATTATATCACATTATTGTTATAGTCAACAACAGCAGGTGCTCTATTTCTTCATCTGAAGCTATATCCTGACAGCTATAAAAATAGAGCTTCCTAGGGAATCTAGAAAGCTCTAATCTATTAGATTAATCCTACTTAGTTTTCAATAGCCTCAAGCCGTTTAAAGTAACTAAAAGGGAGGTTCCCATATCTGCTAGAACCGCCATCCACAAGGTCAACCAGCCGGGGAAAATCAAAATTACCGCCAATAGCTTTAACCCTAGGGAAATAGCAATATTTTGCTTAATTACTCTTAAGGTATTGTTTGACAGCTTAACTAATAGAGGAAGCTTAGTGATATCATCGCTCATGAGAGCTATATCAGCTGTTTCTAAAGCTGTATCAGTTCCTGCAGCGCCCATGGCGATACCAACAGAAGCCTTGGCTAAGGCTGGGGCATCATTGATACCATCCCCTATCATTGCCACTTTGCCAGCCTGTTTCTCCAGCTGTTCAATCATAGCAAGCTTTTGATGGGGCAATAGCTGACTAAATACATGGTCAATGCCAACCTCTCTTCCCACTATATCTGCAACCTTTTCCGTGTCACCTGTAAGCATTGTCAGGTAAATCCCCTGCTCTTTCAGTTCTTTTAAAGCGGTAGCAACATTAGGCCTTACCACATCCTTAAAGGATATTAAACCTACTAACTGGCTACTTCCACTAGTTTTATAACCGGCTGCAACTATCATGTCTCCCTGGGCTGCAGCCACCTCTAACACAGTATATACCTCTGCAGAGACTTCTACTCCTTCTTGCTGTATATATTTTAGATTTCCTACAATCCATTCTCCTGCTATCTCAGTGGGATTACTAATGATGCCTCTGACACCTTTGCCTGGCTGTACCTCAAAAGATTTTACCGCAGCAGGAACTACTCCATTTTCTAAAGCGTAGCTGCAAAAACTCTTGGCTAATAGATGCTCTGACATTTTTTCTAATCCGTAAACTGCCTCTAATAAACTTTGTTCTTTTAGCTTAAAAGCTATTATTGCCTTTACCTTGGGTTCACCTTTAGTGATTGTTCCAGTTTTATCAAAGGCCATTGCTTTTACTCTGGCCATTTCCTCTAAATAAATTCCACCTTTTATTAAGATACCATCCTTTGCCCCTCTTCCCATGGCAGTAACTAAGGCTACTGGAGTTGAAATTATCAAGGCACAGGGACATGCCACCAATAACAGAGCTAATGCTCGGTAAAACCAGGTATTAAAATCCTGTCCAAGAATTAGGGTCGGTATTGTAATTAAGCTCAATGCCAATGCCAAAATGGCTGGAGTATAATAACTGGCAAACCGATCAATAAATTGTTGTACTGGAGGTTTTTCTGCTAACGCCCCCTCCACCAGCTCAATAATTTTAGATACTGTATTATCCTTAGACAGCTTTTCAACCTCTATTTCTACGTAGCCGCCTTCGTTAATTGATCCAGCAAATACCTTACTGCCTACATTTTTTTCCTTTAAAATTGACTCGCCGGTTATGGATGCCTCATTAGCCCAGGAAGAACCAAACACTACTTTTCCATCCATCGATATCCGCTCACCAGGTCTTACTATTACTATATCTCCTACCATCACAGATTCTACCGGTAGCTTTTCTTCCGAAAAAACAGCTGTATTACTAGCGCAACAGCCATCAGAGCACTTGCTTTGCCTTTTCACCGTGGCTATGTCTGGAGCTAAGGTCATTAACTCCTTAACCGATTGTCTAGTTTTCTCCATCGAGTAATTCTCTAAAGTATGGCTTAACGAAAATAAAAAGGCAATTACTGCACCCTCCAGCCATTCACCAATAAAAATTGCTCCTACTACTGCTATTGTCATCAGTACGTTCATATCAAACTTCAGCTTTATTAGGTTTTTTGAACCGCGCTTAAAGGTTGCCCAGCCACCTAAAGCAATAGCCACCAGATAGCTTCCTATTACTAGCTCTTGAGGTACCTTTAGCAGCGTTAATAGAACAGCACCCAGTAGTGCTATTCCAGAGATGCTAGCACTGGTGGCACCCCCAGCCCCTATTTCTGCAAGTAACCCAGTACCCTTGGAAACCCAACTGTTAGCCGCAGCTGCAGCAGCTTCTCTTTCTTTTGGCATGGTTCCAGTTATGTTGCCAATAAAATTAGCGCCTTTAACCTTATCTAATTTACAGCCATGTTCTTCAACTATTTTTAGTATTTGCCCTTCCTGTCCTTCATGGCTAATTTCCAGCTTGCCTAATGAAAATGTTAACTTAACCTGAGTAATGCCGGGCAGCTTTCTTATATCTTCCTCCATAGCCTTGGCACAGTCAGGACAGTCCAAGCCCTTTACGTACATAACACTGTTTTTTAATGTAATAGCCTCTGCCACAATATGTCCCCCTAACTAAGTAAAACATTAGCCTATTTCTAATGATTTTCTGATTTATCAATAGCTTCTCTAAGTATGAGAAATATGTTCTAATCCCTCTTTAAATAATCTCTCAATATGATGATCGTCTAGAGTATAATAGACCATCTTTCCATCCTTCCGATACTTCACAATATTGAGATTTCGCAGTAATCTCAGCTGGTGAGATACTGCTGATACAGACATATCCAACACGACAGCTAGATCACAGACACACATTTCTCTATTAGTTAGTACATTTATTAGCTGAACTCTATTAGGGTCCCCTAATACTTTAAATGTTTCTGCCAGCCTTTTGGATTGCTCCGGTAAAAGCATCCTTCCTTGAGCTTCTGTGACAATTTCTTCATGAAAGCATTCCACTTCGCAAATTGGCTCTTTGTTTTTCCTCATATAAATTTCCACCCATCATTTGAATATCTGTTCAATTATTAATATATGCTAGGATAACCGATTTTGTCAATATAAATATGAAGAGCTTGATGAAAATGTAACTTCACCAAGCTCCCCTCTAGTTATATGAGTCTCCCCATTTATCCCCAGATTATATGTGTCTAACTAATAACAGTTATAGCTACTATGCTTTTTCTCTTTTTTCTTCTAATTGCTGTCGCATTGCCAATACAACTAGTTGGTCTAGCTTGCAACTCTGCTCAATTGCTTCACGCTTCCTGAGATCCTGTGGGCTCTTAACCATTTGATCTAGCTTGTGCTTCTCTACAATAATAGCAGCATTTAATTTTTCTTGTCGGGCCCTCTTCATGGCAATACTCCTTCCTTAATTTTTAGAGCTTCTTTTTATTCTAATTATTAATGCTAGGATGAGTTGTAAATAGATTGTATCATATTTAATATGAAATATTTGCCATAAATTGTCGAAGGAAAAAATTTTTTTATTTATTTTAGCTTTTATTAGCATAGGAAAGTATCTTTGATACTAAATCTTGTCGTAGCTTATCTACAGCTTCATAATTCATTGCCTGCACGTAGTACTTTTCTAGCTCTTCATGATTTGCCTTAGCTAATTTTATTTGCTCCACAGCCTTATCTAAATGCTTGGTAGCCTTATCACCAAATAAGACCTTAGAATCCCGCTCGCCTATTGTAATTTCTCCAGTAAATTCATCATCTGATAGCAGCTGCCCTACATAAGGCAAATAATTATCTATTAATACAAGCTTAAGCCCAGGAATTAAAAGCATTGAATAATAATCAGGATCAAAGAAGCAGTGATAAAGGTCAGCATTATATCCTTTTTCTAAAGCTACTAACGATAATTGCTGTAATATTCTTGATTTGTCCTTTCGAGTTCCCCCAACTACCTTCAGCTTTTTCTTAGCAACAGAGATTATTTCTTTGGTATAATGTACTGGACCATTAGGCGTAATGGCTCCTGCAAACAATTGTCGCAATCTAGGCTTTGGCACTACAAAAAATTGATCCCCCAATTTATTTACCAACTCTTTTATCTCACTATCACTCAATCCAGGAGCACTATCTTTTTGCATATCCTCGTAGGCGCCTTCTAGGCTTTTATAGGCTTGATAATAGCAGGCCGCCTTCTTATTGCAGAGATTAATTATCTCATCCTTAGCCTCTTGCAGCTTTTCACTGTTCCAAAATTCCCCTAAATTAATGATTTCCTCCACCACACCGGGATACTTGGGGTCGATTACGT
>JAWSUQ010000051.1:0-11096 GCA_033549265.1 Bacillota bacterium | reverse complement strand
TTAAGATGGGACATTTATACCACAGCCAACAGTCAGCTTCCTGTCAATGATGTGTCCGCCATTTCCACTGATCATGAGGGCAATATATGGCTTAGTACCTGGGGCGGCGGTGTAGTAAAAATTTCTCCTTCCAATCACTGGACTATTTATAACTCTTCCACTGGAATCACTATAGGGGACATTATTAAAGCTTTAGCAGTTGACATTCGGGGATGGATTTGGATTAACACTAACATGGGTACAGCCTATTTCAATGGCACCGTGTGGCAGCAGCTACAACCTACTGAAACAGGACTACCTGGTAATGATATGGACTCTATTTCCACTGATAGCCTGGGAAACATCTGGTTTACAACGGCCCAAAACAGTATCGCAGTATATAATCCAGATGGGCTAGCCCCTGACCTGACACAAATAACAGATGTAACTCAACATCCTGAATCGATACTCCTGCTGTTAAACAACCGGTATTTAATCCCTGATACAAATCCCCTATTGGAAAATGGGCGCACCCTAGTACCAATGCGCTTTATATTTGAAGCTTTAGGGGCTGAAATAAACTGGATTGAAGGGCTTCAGCAAGTGGAAGCTACCATAGGCAACAACCAGGTAAAATTAACTATTAACGATTCTAACGCTTATGCAAATGGACAGCTAATTACCCTTGATGTTCCTCCAAAGCTGGTAAATAACCGTACCTTAGTACCTCTTCGCTTTATAAGCGAAAGCCTTGGCCTACAGGTTGATTGGGATCCAGTTATTCGAGCAGTAATTTTAACAGGAGCAGGTGATAGCCATGGTAAGTAATAAAAATAGGGCATCTATTTCATTTATTTTGATATTTGTGCTTCTAGTTACTATCATTAGCCCCTCTTCCTTAGCCTTTGGTGCTGAACTGCCTCGACGGGCAGTAATTACCACTTTAGCAGGTTCTGTATTAATCCAGCAATCAGGCAAAGCTATTACTATTCAAGCTACAAAAGGAATGGAATTAAATCCTGGAGACCGCATCATTACCGGTAAAGACAGCACAGTTGAGATTCGTTTTGATGATAATAGCATCACCAGGGTGTCCCCTAATTCGCGAGTAGAATTGGAGAGCCTGGTTCAACAGGCGGATGATAGTAAATCCACAAGTTTAAGTGTCACTTGGGGCCGCATCTGGAATAAAGTCCAAGAAGTGGTAGGCAAAAACTCCCGTTTTGAGGTTAATACTCCAGCTGCTGTAGCGGGTGTAAGAGGAACAGCTTTTCTGGTAGAAGTCCAGAACCCAGCTGATACGCTTGTCCGGGTTTATGATGGAGCAGTAGGTGTAAATAAGTCCCAGCCAGAGCCTATTGAACTGCCAGCTGGTATAAGTGAAGAAGACTATACTTCACCACCTACACCAACATTACCAGATCCCGGGGCACCTCCAGCCGAAATCAAAGTAAGTGCCTACCAGGAAGCTACAATGAGCTCAGTTAAGCCTCCGTCACAGGAGCCTGAGCCATTATCCATAATGACTATAGATGACTGGGAAAAAGATAATCTGGTGGAAGATGTTCCTGTTGCCTATGTGGTAGTAGAAACTGAGGTTAAAGCTATTCAGTTAGCGGATACTGAAACAGCTCTAAAAAATGGGCGAACTGAGCTGGCTCTAATTGCAGCTGAACTAGAATTGTTAAAAGAGTTGAAGCAAAAAGAGGAAGATCAAAAAAAGCAAGAGGAGCTGGAAAAGCTTGAATTACAGCTGAAAAAAGAAATGGAGCTTACAAAAAATGTAGTTCTTACACTAAACACTCAGAAGCAAGAGCTGCAAGAAACAAAGAAAAAGCTTGAAGAGCTAAATGAAGTAATTAAAACAGCACCTCCTACCACATCTCCTAAAGAACTGGAAAACCAAATAAAACAGGACGCTAAAACTATTCGTCAAGAAGATAAAAGCAAAGCACCTGAGCAACAAGCTCAACAGCAAAATATAAAAGAACAGCAAAAAGCAGCTGAAGAAATACGTCAGGAAACAACTAAAAAAGCAGAAGAACTAGCAGTAAATGATACTTTAAACCAAGCTAAAGAAAAGGTTACTCCAGAGATTATCAAGAAAATAACTGAAGCTGAAACTCAGGAGGAGTTTGAGGAAGCCTTTAACGAAACATTTGGCCAGGAGTATACTGATTTAATCTCAGTACAGCCTGCCCAGGGTACTCAGCAGCCAGCACCACCCCTTGAGCCTGAACCAGAACCAGAGCCATATTATCCACCGCCAGTGACAAAAGCCAGCATTACCTCTCTCAGTGGAACTAACGGCTCTCTTGCTATCAATTTTGACAGAAGTTTAAGTGGTGCAACCTCAAGCGATTTTGTATTGACAGCAAAATTAAACGGAATAGCATACCCATTATCTAGTTTGTTTTACGACGGTGCTAGCAATAGCTTTAGCTTCTTGCCTGTAGCCCAGACCGATGCACAGCAGGTATTAGAGATTAGCATTACGGCAGCTTCAAGCTCCCAAAAGGTAAAAGGAAGCGCTGTTCATACTATCGTAATTCCTCCAGAATATCTGGCGCCAGAGCTGCAACTGAGTTTTGATAGCTATTTGATAGCAGGTTTTGATGGGTTGGCAACCTTAGCTTTAAAACCTAATAGTGCTATAGATGAAATGGCAAATTTAAAAATCACCTTATTAGATAGGGAGCCCCCCTATCACAATATAATTATAGAATACAAAGACGTAATAGATGGAGAGTATTATCCCATAAGCTTTGACAATAGTGGCACAGCTTGGTATGGTTCAGAAACAGGGTTCCCTTTTGAAAACGATAAAATAAAGCTTAACATGCTCTTTCAGGAATCAGGCAACTATCAACTGAAGCTAGAAGCAATTAGCGTAAGTAGTGGAACGGTATTGGTAGAATTAGTTGAGAACATTACTGTAGCCAGTCCACAAATATCAGGCCAGCTTCAAGATATCTATCAAAACCCTCTTGTTTCTCAATCTGTGACTATTTATCTAAAAAATATGATAACAGACTTACAGGATAGCTTTAAAGTTCAGACTGACCTGGCAGGATCATTTAAACTAGGCAACCTAACTAATGGAAGTTATACAATTTGGGCAGTACCGGCTGAAGACTCTCCCTTTGCTGCCTCAAAGCAGCAGTTAGTGGAGATTAATGACTCTGCACCAGCTACTGTAACCTTGCCCTTGACTTTACCCCTAGTGGACGGTGTTGTGGTAGGTCCAGAATATACAAATATTGCAGGAGATTATATTTCTGTCAGCCTGTACGATTCTAATCACCAATGGCTTTACAGTTTAAAAACAGACGGTTCTGGCAAATTCAAGCTTGGTGGTTTAAGGGGAGATAGTGTTTACTATGTGCAGGCATTTATCTCTACCGACTTAGGTTTTCTGGAATCTGATAAAGTAGCTGTTGACTTGGCTACTCCTGAGGTTACCCTGGTACTTAGCAAAGTACAACTAGCAGGTCAAGTTACTGGCCCTAACGGTACAGCTGTAGACCAGCAAATCATGTTAGAGATAAAGGATTTAGCCAGTGAAACCATATTCTATCGAACCATAGGGCAGCAAGGCATTTATAAGCTAGGCGACCTTGCAGATGGTCAGTATTTAATCAAGGCTGTACCTGGTCCAGAATCAATATACGCTCCTTCTCAATCTGCCTTAATAGACGTCAATGATGGGATCACAAATACACCAGAGTTAAACTTTACTTTAAATGAAAAATTATTTATAGTCCTCAACTGGGAGCAACAGGAACTTGATCTGGATGCTCACTTAACGGGACCTGCAGTAGATGAAACCAGATTTCATGTTTATTACGGAGTTCCCGATCATTACTTTGACAGATACCAGTATAGCCATTGGAGTACTGATAATGAAGCTGAAATAATTACTATCTCCCAGCAATTAATGGGAGCATACCGGTATGTAGTTCACCAGTTCTCCGGAGCTTCAGAGCTGGTAGCTTCAGCAGCAAAGGTCCAGTTATATAAAGGCAATAACCTACTAGCCACTTTTGATGCTCCATCTAACCAGGAAGGAACCTTCTGGCACGTTTTTGAATTAGATGGCAATAGCATAATGCCAATAGACCTTATAACTGACCACTTTGAAACCGCTTTAGTTTTACCAGATGAACAATTTGTTACTTTGCTGCCTGATGAATCACACCTTATTACGCTAGCGGTTGGAGATGTAAGCTCTCTTAGCTTCAACACCAGTGACCAAAATATAGCTTCTGTTAATAATCTAGGAGAAGTAACCGCTTTAGCGCCAGGCCTGGCAACAATAGCTATATCTATTCAGCACGAAAGCTTTTCAGAGCCGGTAGCATTAATAAGCATAATGGTACAGCCACCAGCACCTACAGCAGCTGCTGAGGGTGATACTATAATCGTATCAGGGGCTTTACCGGAAGCAGAGCTATATTTATATGATGAAAATCTAGTACGAATTGAGCAAGCAGCAACCGATGGCATTGGGGCTTTCTTCAACTTAGCTTCAGGCACCTACTATGTTACTCAAGTAGTAAACGGTGTGGAAAGTGATTCCAGCAATCTAGTTGAAGTAATATTTCTACCCCAACCCCATTAAAGACCTTTAAAGTTAGACACAGCTGAATATAAAGAACAAATGAAAGTGCGCTTCCAGGTCATGGAAGCGCACTTTACGTGCCCCTAACTTTTCCGCACAGCCCCTTCTCTAATTAATAGTACCCCTGCATCAGCGTCTAGGGTAGCATCTATCCCTATAGGCAAAGTCAGCTTTTCCTGGCCATGACCACAGGCTAAGTTGTACAGTACTGGTATGCCCAAGGCTTTAAATCTATCAATCAGCACCTCCTCTAGACTAAAGGTACAGCTAAAGCTAGGCTGAAATTGCTTAGGAGTGCATTCCACCGACTCACCAAATATAACGCCCGCTACATCGTCAAACTTACCCGCCAGTTCTAGCTGTGTCAACATCCGATCGATGCGATAAGGCTCTTCCCCTACCTCCTCTAGAAACAGGAGCTTCCCCTTAGTTTCTATCTCAAAGGGGGTACCCAGTGTAGCACAGACTAAGGTGAGATTACCACCGCTCAAACTGCCAGAAGCTTTGCCACCGTTGATGGCAAATAGCCTTGGGGATGTATCTGCATTGGTGAGTTTCCCCAGTGGGTATGAGTTGGTAATAGCATGAAGCAAGGTGTCCCTGGTCCTTCCAGCCAGATTCCTAACCATGGAGTTTAAAACTGGTCCATGAAAGGTCACTAATCCAGTCAGCTGGTTAAAGGCCAGGTGTAGTGCCGTTATATCACTGAAGCCAACAAATACCTTGGGATTATCCTGTACCACCTTTAGATTCATTTTGTTTAGAAGCCTCATGGAGCCATAACCGCCTCTGAGGCAAACAATCCCCTTCACTTCATGATCAGCAAACATTTCCTCTAGATCACTGGCTCGCTCCAAATCAGTCCCCGCCATGTAGCCATGCCGCTGATGAACCGTCTTCCCTAGCTTTACCTTGAAGCCCCAGGATTCCAATAGCTGAGTACCGAAATACACAGTGCTGGGATTAAAAGCACCGCTGGCTGGAGCTACTATTCCGATAGTATCTCCTGGTTTTAATGCCTTTGGCTTAACCTTATTTAAATTGGCCACTACCACCACTCCTTTTTTTAGGTAAGTATTAAACGATAGCGGCTGCCTTAATTACTTAAGATTTATTCGTTAACAAATTACAAAGCAGCCTAATAGTATGTCTATTAAACTGCTTCTAATAAAATTCTTATCCTTTTTTAAAAGTTTTGCTAGTTTTTATCGGAACAGGCTGCAGGCTATTAATTATATAATTTTTTTCTCATTCTACAGTGACAGTTTTAGTTTGGTTGTTCCAGTTAACAGTAGTTCCTAGAAATTCACCCACAAATCGCAGTGGAACCATTGTGCGGCTATTTTTAATAACCGGTGTGGTATCCATTTGTTTTTGTTGGCCGTTTACCGTTGATAAAGTGCTGTCAACGGTAAAGAAAACTATCTTTCCATCCTTATTAATGGAAATTGATCTTGCCTGGGGATTCCAGTCCACCTGGGCTCCCAGGGCTTCAGCAATAGCCCTTAAGGGAACCATCAGCCTATTGTTTTGATCAATAAATGGTTTAGCATCAAAATCTATCAGCAATCCCTTAACGAAAACGGCAATGCCCTCTCGGTATGGTTCGTTCCCATAAATCAGGTACTTTCCTCGTTCCTTCTTAAAATCCTCCAATTGGGCTGCATAGTTTGCTTCAATTTGTTGAGGAGTCAGGCCTTGCTCCAAATATCGCCCAATTTTGTCAGTGCCCATTATTTTATCAAACATGACAACAGTTTGCCCACTCTTAGGCACCTTAAAGTCACCTAAAGAAAAGCCATAAGTTAACGCATAAATCCCAGCCCGCGCAGGATTAAAAGAATGGTAGTCATCAATCCTCAATCTAACTCCACCAGCGGTACCCTTATTTTCAGGAATAAAAGTAACCCCCGAGAGCCCCGCCTGATTGAGCAGGTTAGCAAACTTTTGAGAGTCAATCCCCTTTCCGCCTATCCACTTAAACTGGTCAGCCTGATAGATCCCAGTCCCTTCCCCCAGACCAGTGGCCATATAACCAAAGACTGAATCAATATCAGGTATATTAGGTGAGGTTTGCACCCATGTTAGTCCTGTATCCAGGAAATTCATTTTCCTGGTATAACCCTCCATTGGAATTACTTTAACATCAGCCCCAATGTCACGGTTAAAAAACAGAGCCAGTTCCCCAGCCGTCATTCCGTGAGCCATCGGTAAATTATCTACACCCACAAAGGTTTTAAAAGGGTCTTCCAAAACAGGGCCCTCAACAATTTCACCACCTACAGGGTTGGGCCTATCTAATACAATCACTGGTTTGTTATATTTTTGAGCTGCTACCATTACATAGTTTAAAGTAGACATATAGGTATAAGTTCTGGCACCAATATCTTGCATATCAAACAGGAGCACATCCACCTTATCCAGCATTTCCTTAGTAGGCATCCGAGTGCTTCCGTATAGGCTGTATACAGGAATTCCTAATTGTGGATGGGTATAGGATTCTACATAAGCACCGGCTTTAGCAACACCATCTATACCGTGCTCCGGTCCATATAACGCCACCAACTGAATTGACTCATCAGTTGCAAGAATATCTATCAGGCTTTTTCCCTGACTATTTACACCGCTTTGATTTGTAACCAGTCCAATTTTCTTGCCTTTTATTAAATTTTTGTGCTTAGCCATCAGCACTTCATTGCCCAGCATTAGCTTAGGAGTATCCGCCATGGCAGCTAGGGCAAAATTCAACATCAACAAGGTAGCCATAATAATTATGACAGCTTTTTTATTCACAGTTCTCCCCCTTGAATTCCCAGTAAATTCAGCTTTTCTTAATAAATTCTACTGGATAAGTTCCACAAGGAACATACAAAATCCTCTTGGAAATAATAGAGAGAACTGCTATGATAAAGTTCCCCACTTTAAGGCCATCGATATCAATAGGCATTTTGGTATATCTTTTCGATTTCACTAACACTAAGCTTACGGGGGTTGTTGGCCATTAGCCTGTCAGTTTTTACAGCAGCAGCAGCCATTTCCTTGATAGCGCTTTCAGGGATGCTAAAGGCACTTAACCGTTCAGGAATCCCCACATCCCTTGCAAGTTGAGCCAAAGATTTTATGGCCAAACTGGCACTGTCTCTAATACTGAGATCACTGGTTTGCTCTCCCAACAGCTCTGCAATAATCTTAAATTTTTCTAAACAACTTAAGCTGTTATACTCCATTACATATGGCAACAACATCGAATTTGCAATTCCATGAGATATTTTAAACTTACCCCCTAGTGGATAAGCTAACGCATGAACTGCGCCAACCCCTGCATTGGCGAAGGCCATCCCTGCTAAAAGGCTTCCTACCGCCATGTTCTCTCTGGCAATTAAATTATTTCCGTTCATAACAGCAGTCCTTAAATTTCCACCAATTAGTGCTATGGCTTCTTTAGCCAGGGCATCAGTAATAAAATTTCCGTTGAGGGATATGTAAGCCTCCACTGCATGGGTCAAGGCATCCATTCCTGTGGCTGCCGTAATACTGGGAGGCATTGTTGCCATCAGCTCTGGGTCAATTATAGCTACATCAGGCAGCAAATATTCACTGACTATACCTTTTTTTAGTTCTTCTTTCTCATCAGATAAAATGGCAATGGCAGTAACTTCACTACCTGTACCTGCAGTTGTAGGTATCATAATCATAGGCAACCCTTTAGCAGGGATACAGTTGACACCAAAGTATTTGTCAATAGGCCCATTATTGGTTGCCAGGACAGAGGCGGATTTAGCTATATCCATGGCACTTCCTCCCCCTAGGCCTACCACAAGGTCACAATTGTTATTGATAATGTAATTGACACATCCCTCAACCAAATCCAGCCTAGGCTCTGGCTCAACTCCTAAATATGTCTCATATGAGATATTAGCTTCATCAAAAATTCCCGATACCTTTTTTAATAGGCCTATATCTTCAAGAACTGGATCAGAAATTATTATTACTTTAGTTCCTCCTAATTTTTTAACATGCTCTGGCAATTTTGCTATTGTACCTAAGCCTAGACTAATCAGCTTAGCAGTTTGAAATGTGCTCATCCTGTTTATCATTGTGTCCCTCCCCATTGTAAGAAAAATCTTTAATATCCCAGAATTCATCATTCCAAAATCTCTCATAATCCGCTAAAGGAATATCTGAAACAGCATTAGAAGGTGGCAACTTTTCTTCTAACATATATTCGGGCAAACGATCATGAGCATCTGTCAGCCCCGCTAGTTTGTTATAATTCCTTTCTGTCAGCAGCACTTTTTTTCCATAATTTTCAATCCAATCATATTGCAAATTCAGTCCGTAAACTGCATTAATAAGATCAACTGCATGCTCTGGCTGTTTTCCAATGGCTGGTATCACAAACATACAAAAGCCAAGACTATCATAGGCAGCAACTGTAACCTGGATTTGCCTTGATAGCTCCATTTGACCTTTTGGATCCTTGTGATCAACTGGTGCCCGTAAAGTTACTGCAGCAGTATGATCTGCTCCCATGGGGGACATTGCGTAAGTTATGGACATGCCTTTGATAGCTCTAGGCTCATGAGCCGCCATAGCTTGACCTTTTACCACTGGTATCCTCTTGATTCCCAAAACCTTTCCTGTCATAGCTGCCCCTTGCCCAAGTACTCTGCCAAGTAATGTGTTATTTCGGATGTCCCTGTCAATAAAGTCATATACCGCTTCTTGGTCACCAAAGCTAGCTACCCCTGCCTCTAAAGCCACACCTATGGCAGCTCCAACCTCTATGGTATCTATGCCTAAATCATTGCAGAGATAATTTAGCCTAGCAGTAAAGTCAATATCTCCAATGCCTAAGTTGGACCCTAAAAGGCATAAAGTTTCAAATTCTAATGGTGTTACTATTGCTTTACCATCGTTATCCGGTACTACATTTGAGCACTTAATGATACAACCACTCATGCAAGCATGGGAATGCAGCCCTTCTCCCCCTCTGGCTTCAATTAAATCATATAATGTATCTCCATTTATCTGCTCTGCTTTCTCAAAGGAGCCGTACCTATAATTATTTGTAGGTAACCCACCTATTTTATTTACGGTGGCTAATGCACTGGCAGTACCATATTTAGTGTAAATTTCTGAAGTTTGAGGATTCTCCTGCAATACCTGAAGGTATTTTTTCCTTGCTTTTTTAAAATCCTCCATATTCACTACAGGGATTTTGTAATCCCCATTATTTTCAATGACAATTGCTTTTAATTTTTTACTCCCCATCACTGCTCCAAGGCCGCCTCTGGCACAAGCTCGGCTGGGAATACCAGATCTATCACTAGCAAAAATCCCAGCTGTATTTAGCTCCTTTTCTCCCGCCGGACCTATCGTTATTATGGCAGTCTTCTCACCATACTTCTGGCGGAGTACCTGTGCCACCTCATAATTGCCCATCCCCTTAAGTTCTTCAGCTACCATTAATTCAAACTGGTTATTGTTAATCCTCAATAGAAAGGTACTATCAGCATTTGGCTTGCCCTCGATAATTATGGCCCTGATTCCATGCTTAGCCATATACTGTACTGCTATTCCCCCAGCATTTGCTTCTTTAATCCCCCCAGTTAATGGGCTTTTAGCTCCTGCTGATAGTCTGTCTGCACTAGATATGCCTAAGCCTGCCAGCGGCCCTCCAGCCAAGATGAGCTTATTTTTTTCTCCTAGTGGGTGACAGCTTGCTGGGACCTCATTAGTTAATATCTCTCCAATTAATGATCTGTTTCCTAAAAGCATAAGTTGTTCAGGGATAGGCTCTAAATATATTTGCCGGTTATTCATGTTTACTCTAAGTATGTTCAAAATTTCTCCCCCTTTCTCTAACCACCATCAACAAATGGAAAAAAGGAAACTAGACTTTCGGGCTTTATTGTCGCTTCTTGATGCACCAGCTCTCCGTTTATGTCAACAATCATTACCTCTGTCTCTTTAATTCCAAGTATAAAATATAAATCTTTCACTGTAGTGGTTTCATTAATATCTAGTATATAAATTGATTGACAATGCTCTTCTAGATTGTGATTATATTTTCTTAAATGTCCATAGAACCTTAAATAACTTTTCATTATAAGCTTGGCTCTATCATTGCCCGTGTAATTTCCCTACGATCTGCCCTTGCCAGAACTTCACCCACTTCATTGAGAGAGTAACTCTTATCACTTAATTTATCAAAAGGATATTTAACATTTCTCTCTAAAAACTTTAGCGCCTTATACAAATACCAAGGATTATATCTTACTACCCCAATTATGTGGGCGGATTTCCTTGTTATTAAACCAGGTGAAATAGACACCTCGTAATCTTCACCTACGTTGACATTGCCTATAGAAATATATCTTCCCCCAGGTTTAACAAAATTGAGCCCGTCAATGAGAGCAGCCGGTACCCCCGCAACTTCTAATACCACATCAGCTCCCATTCCCCCCGTTAGACGTTGAATTTCAGCCACTCG
>JAWSUQ010000050.1:0-11116 GCA_033549265.1 Bacillota bacterium | reverse complement strand
CTTGGATTGTTCCATCTTCTCCATAAGTACCATGCATCACTGGAAAAACTACGTCAATATGTTTTTCTTGATTTTCTCCCAAGAGATATAAGCCTTTTTTTGATGGGTCAGGTAATATAGCAACTTCATTAGCCTTATTAATAATCTTAGCATCTTTTAGAAGCTCTTCAGGTACTATTGGATATAGCCACTTGCCTTCAAGTGTTATATAAATTGGATGAACGTCATATTTGTCTTTCTTTAGTCTGTTAACTACTGAAGAAGCGGAAATAATAGAAACCTGATGTTCCCCAGAGCGTCCTCCAAACAGAATAGCTATTTGTTTCTTTGACAATTTAGCTACCTCCCTTTCTTTGTTCTAATATGAGCTTTTTAATACCTATTGAAGCGTTTATATATTTTATCATTTTATATTTATATTCTACTCTAGTTTTTTTATACCACAATAATTTAAAAGTTCGATGCCTAATTTCTATAGTATTAGCGATAGAGAAATTCTTATAAAATAAACGCCTTGAACAAGGCGTTTATTCTTACATATAAATTAAAACTTACTTAGATATTCGTCTAATTCCCACTGATGGACCTGAAGTCTAAAATTATCCCATTCTATCATCTTAGCTTCTACAAAGCGATTATAAACATGTTCTCCTAAAGCTGCTTGTATTACCTCATCTTTTTTAAGCTCATTAATTGCATCTTCTAAACTAGTTGGTAAGCTATAGATATTATTGGCAGCTTTTTCTGCTTCACTCATCGCATAGATGTTTTTATTAACCGCTTCTGGTGGACTAATCTTATTTCTAATTCCATCTAATCCTGCCTTAATAATAACAGCTAAAGCCAGATAAGGGTTGCAGGATGGGTCAGGGTTTCTAAGCTCAACTCTTGTGCTAATGCCTCTTTTAGCAGGTATTCTAATGAGAGGGCTTCTATTCTTTTCAGACCACGCAATATAAACAGGGGCTTCATAGCCTGATACTAGCCTCTTATATGAGTTTACAGTTGGATTAGTAATAGCACTGATAGCAGGAGCATGCTTTATTAATCCTCCTATAAAGTACATGGCAGATTCACTTAATTGGTTCTCTGTATTTGGGTCATAGAAAGCATTGTTTCCATTGGAAAAGAATGATATATTGGTGTGCATACCAGAGCCTGCAATCCCAAAGATAGGTTTAGGCATAAAGGTAGCATGAAGTCCATGATTTTGTGCTATTGTTCTTACAACAAACTTAAAAGTAGCGATATTGTCAGCAGCCACTAAAGCATTTCCATATTTAAAATCTATTTCATGCTGTCCCGGAGCACATTCATGATGGGAAGCCTCAATTTCAAAGCCCATTTTTTCTAACGCTATTACCATATCTCTTCTAGCATTTTCTCCTAGGTCGATTGGCGTTAGATCAAAATAACCAGCCCTGTCGTGGGTTATTGTAGTAGGTCTTCCATGCTCGTCCAAGTGGAATAGAAAAAATTCGGCCTCAGGACCAACATTAACTGTGTCAAAACCTAGCTCTTTTGCTTCATCCAACACTCTCTTCAAAGTATTTCTAGGGCACCCATCAAAAGGTGTATTGTTGGCATCATAAACATCACAAATAAGTCTAGCCACTATGCCCTCCCCGGCTGGTTTCCAAGGAAAAGTAACAAAGGAAGCAGGATCTGGCTTAAGGTACATATCCGACTCCTCAATTCGAACAAATCCTTCTATTGAAGAACCGTCAAACATCATTTCCCCATCTAAAGCCTTTTCTAATTGATCCACGGGAATTGCTACATTTTTTAATACCCCAGTAATATCAGTAAACTGTAGCCTAATAAATTTTACATTTAACTCTTGTGCTTTTCTTAATACATCTTCCTTCATCATACTATTCACAATTTTTCAACTCCCTGAATTTATATAAATATAGTTTATATAGTAGCATAAGTATAATAAATTGACAATTCATTCACCAGCGAAACCTTACAGATTTATCAGTATAAACGTTGAATCATAGTAATTAAAAGGATAATCCCAACTATTACCTTTAATGTAGTTCCTAGTATAGCCCCTACGATAGTTCCTAAGGCAGCATACATAGATTTTTGAAAGTCAGCTGTAACATAATACTCCCCAATAAGGGCGCCAATTAAGGGGCCTAATAAGAGTCCAATTGGGCCTAAAGTAAATATACCGATCAGGCCTCCTATAATGGCTCCTATCATCCCCGCTTTTGACCCACCGAATTTTTTTACCCCAATAATAGATGCACCGTACTCAACGGCCTGAGCTATAATTGTCAATAATAAAGTAGTTATTACATAGGCTACTGTAAAATCTACAAAGCCATTATAAACTGCATAGCCTAAAATACCTAAAAATACAAGTGGCAAACCAGGCAGTACCGGTACTACTGCGCCTAGAATGCCTATGATAGCTATACCTATTGCTAAAATTTTAGCTATTTCCATTGTACGCTCCTTAATATAACTATTCTTTTCTTTTATCCTTTACAAAATTACTGCCTGGACGGTTTTTAGCTAATTTTTTTAATTCGGCTGCTATATGGCTTACTTCCCAGTGACTTTCGATATGACGATGTCTATTAGACACGACTGCAATTGAAATACTCATAATTGGATATTTTTGAGGTTGACCAGTTCTATCAACACTAATAATACCTTTTCTTTTTCTATCCTCTTTAGTATATAAAAGCAAAATACTAGCATCAAAGGATGAGATGATTTCCTGACAGATTAAATCTACATTATGCGATGTATTTATAACAATAAAATCATCACCACCGATATGGCCAATAAAATCATTGTTACTTCCATATTTTCGCACAGACTGAGTAATTATATGCGCCAATAATTTAAGGACTTCATCACCCTTTAAAAAGCCATAAACATCATTATAGGCCTTAAAGTTGTCTAAATCCAAATATAAAACATCAAAAGGAGTTTTAGCAGTATAGACAAAGTGCTTTATTTTCTCATCAATTAAGAGATTGCCAGGGAGTCCCGTTAAGGGATTTAATGTTTTTTCTTGTTTTGCTCGGCGCAAAAGTGACTTAATTCTAGCTGTTAATTCAGGAAACTGAAAAGGTTTTGTTAAATAATCGTCTGCTCCCGACTCTAGGCCTTTAACTTTATCTTCGACGTCACCCTTAGATGTAAGCATAATAATAGGTAAGTGGCTAGCACGAGTATCGTTACGAAGAAGTCTACATAGCTCAAACCCACTGATTTTAGGCAACACCACATCAAGTAATATAATATCAGGGGTGGAATTATATATTTGAGTCATTGCTTCCGCACTGTCTTTTGCAATGGCAACCTGATAACCTTCGCTTTGTAAATGTTGTGCTATCATATTTGAAAGTAGGTTATCATCATCAATTACTAGCACTTTATGATTCATTCATACTCCTCCAGCTAACATCTTTTCAAATAATTCCCGTTTCAATCAACTTTTTGACAACATGATCTATAGCGATTTTTCCGTGTTCGCTTGTTAAAGCACCCTGTAAAAAAAGAATGTATGGTTCTCTAATAGGTCCATCAGCACTAAGCTCTATTGAAGATCCTTGAATAAAGGTACCACCAGCCATGATTACTTGGTCATCATAGCCTGCCATTGGGCTAGGCTCAGGCGTTAGAAAGCTATCGATAGGGCTTATTTCCTGAATAGCTTTACAAACAGCTAACAACATTTCTTTAGAGCCTAATTTAATAGCTTGGATTATATCAGTTCTATCGTCCGTTGGCATAGGACTTACCTCCATGCCTAAAAGCGAAAACATGCTTGATGCATAGGCTGCTGTAACTAAAGCTTGTTTAACCGTATGTGGTGCTATAAAAAAGCCTTGAAACAAAAGACGAGGGTCTACTAAGGTAGCCCCAACCTTACCAGATATTCCTGGTGCTGTCAGCCTAGCTGCTGCCAGCTCAACTAACTCTTCTTTACCTACAATATAGCCTCCAGCTGTTGCTATTCCTCCGCCTGGATTTTTTATTAATGACCCAGCTATTATATCTGCTCCAACCTCAATTGGTTCTTTTTCCTCTACAAATTCCCCATAACAATTATCTACGAAACAGATAGTATTGGGGCTAATCTCTTTAACGCGTTCAATAAGGCTACCTATTTCTTTGATGCTCAAACTAGGTCTCCAATGGTATCCTCGAGAACGTTGAATTAAAACCAGCTTTGGCTTTTCTTTGGAAATAATACAAGAAATCCCCTTCAGATCTGGTTTAAGATCAAAATTCAAGGGAACTTCTTGATATTGAACGCCAAAGTCAGTTAAAGAACCTAACACCTGAGACCTGTTTCCAAGGACTGATTGCAAGGTATCATATGGAGTACCAGTAATTGAAATTAACTTATCTCCTGGCCTTAGCAAGCCATACAAGCAGCAAGCTATGGCATGAGTTCCAGAGGCCAATTGCCCCCTTACAAGGGCTTTTTCTGCCTTAAATACTATTTTAAATACTTCTTCTATTCCTTCTCTGGCTACATCGCCATAGCCATAACCAGTAGAAGTTTGAAAGTGATAGTTGCTGATTTTTGCTTGTCTAAAGCTTTCTAAGACTTTCTCTTGATTTATAATAGCAGTTCTTTCAAATAATTTTACTTGCTCTTTGACATCGAATGTTGCTTCTTCAATATATTTGTTCAATTTCATTGCGGCGTCCATTAGTTTTCTATTAACCTCTTTCTATGTTCAAATCTAAAGTCATCTTCAGTAATAGTCATTAGCTCTTCCCTTGTAATATTTGAAAGGTTCATCAGTCTAACCGCCTGTTGCCTCAGGAGCTTTTCAATAATATTTCTAATCATTCTGGCATTGCCGCTATAACGATGGCCTGATATCAAATTTTCTTCTATTAAACAGTTCAGCTTATGATAGGCATCATATGTTAAGACATATTGACGTTGTTTTAGCATAATTTCTGCTATTTCCATTAATTCAGACGTTTTATAATCGGGAAAGTTTATATGAATTGGAAACCTAGAGCGCAGTCCAGGATTTGTTTGTAAAAACAGATTCATTTCTTCCTGATAGCCTGCAAGTATTAAAATTAGGTTATCTTTGTTATCCGCCCCGAGCAAGAGAATAGGCTTCATCAATAAATAGAATGCCCCCCATTGCTCTTTTGATTTGTTCTCTGGTTTTTTGAGCAGTTTGCCCAATATATTCTCCTACCAGATCGGCCCTTTCCACTTCCACCAAATGACCCTTTTGTAGTACTCCTAGCTCTTTAAAAAGCTTTCCTAGTATCCTGGCAACTGTAGTTTTACCTGTGCCAGGATTGCCTTTAAAAATCATATGCAACACCATTGGCTGGGTAATCAATCTCTCTTTAGAACGCTTTCGTTGTATTTCTACAAAAGCTCTTATTTCATAAATTAATTCTTTGACATTTATTAATCCGATTAGCTCCTCTAGTTCTGCTAAGACCACCTCAACCTTATCTCTTGGTCGATCTTCTTTAACAATTGATAATGGTGGGGCTGAAGGGGTATGTGGAGTTGTTAATGCTGGCTCAGGAGCAATCATGGTAGCCTTGTTATCTGAAAAGCGCACTTTGATTGTCAAAGGTTCTCACCTCACTCTAGACACATTTTATAGACTACACCATTATATGTCGACAAGAGTAAAATGTGAGAAACAGATAAGATAAAAACTATTTATAAATGTATTGTAGTGCTATCCTAACTAAATGTTAGTGCTACTGGCTTTGATGGAATAATAGTAGATATAGCATGCTTATAAATCATTTGAGGCTTGCCATCTAAATCCAGGATAACTGTAAAATTATCAAAGCCTTTGACTACACCTTTTAACTGAAAACCATTCACCAAAAAAATCGTCACAGAAATATTATCTTTTCGTACTAGGTTAAGAAAAGCATCTTGCAAATTAATGTTTGTTTTAGTCATATGGTACCATCCCCCCTACATACTTTTTATATATATTCTACGAGAGAAATAGTAGTCCTGCAATAAAGTAATATATTTCCTGAACAATTTCATCTTCATTTTGGCTAGGCTTAACTTCATACCATTTTATTCTTTCATCCCTTTTAAACCAAGTAAACTGTCTCTTAGCAAATCTTCTTGTATTTCTTTTTAATAGCCTAATAGCTTCAGCTAAAGAATAATCTTGCTTTAGGTAGCCTATAATTTCCTTATAACCTAAGCCCTGTAAGGATACTAGCTCCAAATTATATCCAGCCTCAACTAATTTTCTTACCTCCTCTACTAACCCTTGTTCAATCATTTTATCAATTCTCTGTTCTATTCGCTGATATAGAGATTGACGATCCATAGTTAAACCTATCATAATCGGATCAAACTCTGTATTTTTGTCCTTCTTTATCTCAAAGTTATTTTGAGATATTTTTTCACCGGTAGCCTCAAAGTATTCTATTCCTCGAATTACCCTGCGTATATCATTTGGATGAAGTTTTTCTGCCAATTGAGGGTCAATATTTTGCAGTAAATTATGAACAAAGTTATTTCCCTTAGTTTGAGCCAATTGATGGAGTTCCTCTCTTCGTTCTTCATTTACGGGAAGCTCCTGAAATTTATATGGGTCTATTAAAGCACTTACATATAAGCCGGTGCCTCCTACCAGGATCGGTCGTTTATTTCTTGCTTCAATTTCTCTAATTGTACCTATAGCCAGCCTCTGAAAGTCAGCCACACTAAATTGCTCATCAGGCTCTACTATATCAATTAGGTGATGAGGAATACCCTTTGTTTCTTGTTGGGTGATTTTAGCGGTACCAATATCTAAGCCCTTATATATTTGCATAGAATCAGCAGAGATTATTTCACCATTTAGCCTCAGGGCTAGCTCTACAGCAGTTTTTGACTTTCCTACTCCAGTAGGGCCTACTATTACTATTACTTTTGTTGACATTAGGTCACCTCAAAATATATATTGGCTAATTTACAATATTATAACATATAAATATTCCATAGCCAAAATTAAGCCAGTAGATTTTTTAGATCTACTGGCTTAGAGGATGCAAATAGATAACCTTTAACTTGACTTTTTCTCTTCTTCCGCCAATACTCTTCTCAGAACCTTCCCTACCATACTCTTAGGTAGCTCAGCTCTAAATTCTACGATTGTGGGCGCCTTATATTTGGCCATTCTTTCCCTACAGAAGTTGATAATATCTTTTTCAGAAACACTAGCGTTCTCTTTTAAGACAATATAGGCCTTAACAGTTTCTCCACGATATTTGTCCGGCACACCAATTACTACAGCTTCCTGAACAGATGGGTGCTGGAACAGCACTTCCTCTACATCTCTTGGGTATATATTGAAGCCGCCGGCAATAATCATATCTTTTTTGCGATCCACAATGGAGAAGCAACCTTCTTCGTCCATCATGGCAATATCGCCAGTACGCAGCCAGCCATCTTCTAATACTTCTCTCGTTTCTTCTGGTCGGTTCCAATAACCTTTCATTATTTGAGGGCCTTTAATAAGCAATTCACCAATTTCTCCTGGACCAAGCACTTTATTGGTGTCTAAATCTACAATTTTACAGTCGGTATTAGCCAAGGGCAAGCCTATTCCGGGCTTTCTTTTGCCTTCAAGGGGAGTGCAATGGGTTACCGGTGATGCTTCAGAAAGCCCATAGCCTTCCACTAAATTACCCTTAGTAATTCTTTCGAATTCTTGCTGAACTTCTATTGGCAATGGTGCAGACCCGCTGATGCAGACCTTGATAGATGTTAAATCATAGCTAGTAACCTGAGGGTGATTAATAACTGCTATGTACATTGTGGGAGCACCGGGAAAAATAGTTGGCTTGTTCTTCTTCATAGCTTTCAATAATTGGTCAATTTCAAATTTTGGAATTAAAACATTAGCAGCGCCGATCAAAACCCCTTGATTTAGACAAACTGTCATTCCATATACATGGAAAAATGGTACAGCAGAAAGCATTACTTCCTTTCCATCCTCAAGATGAGGATTAAAGCACTTTACTTGAATAGTGTTTACAAGTAAATTATAATGAGTTAACATTACTCCTTTAGAAGTACCAGTTGTTCCACCGGTATATTGAAGTACAGCAATATCATTTTTGACATCCACATTGGCCGGTTTAAAGTCAGAGGAATTGGAACTAATTAAATCCTTAAACCAGACAATATATGGTTTGGGTTCTACATTGAGATTTAAGCCATCTTTTTTTGCTTTAATTGGATAAAGATAATTAATTGGAAAAGGTAGTGCATCTTTAATGCTAGTGATAATCACGCTTTTTAGCAATGTTTTATTGATAACTTTATTTATTCTCCCGGAAAGAATATCTAAAGTTATAATGAATTCAGCCTCAGCATCGTTTAACTGAAATATTAACTCATTTTCCATATATAATGGATTTGTTTGGACTACAATAGCACCAATCTTTAAGATTGCATAGTAGCTGATTACGTACTGCGGACAGTTTGGCAGCATCACTGCTACTCTGCTTTTTGGTTTAACACCTAGCTTTACTAAAGCATTAGCAAATTTATTTACTTGTTCTGATAACTCCTGATAAGAAGTTTTCTTACCCATAAAAATAAGGGCTGTGTTATTTGGGTACTTTTCTGTAGACTGGTCTAATAGTGAGTACAAAGGTATTTCTGGAAAGTCAATGTGAGTAGGAACATTTTCAGGATATACAGAAAACCACGGCCTGTTGGAATCAGGATTAACCATTGATTTTCCTCCTTTAGTTTAGAGCTTCTTTAAATTTTTCTACCATTATAGGCACAACCTTATATAGGTCACCAACAATACCATAGGTTGCCACTTGGAAGATTGGTGCCTCTGGATCTTTATTAACAGCAATTATTATATCTGAATTTTGCATACCAGCTAAGTGCTGTAGGGCTCCAGAAATTCCACAGGCAATATAAATTTTAGGCTTTACATTTTTGCCCGTTTGACCTACTTGATATGAATGGGAAATCCAACCAGAGTCAACTGCTGCTCTGGATGCACCGACTGCGCCTTTTAATGCATCAGCTAGCTGCTCAATTAATTGGAATCCATCAGGGTTACCTAACCCTCTGCCACCAGATACTATAATATCTGCTTCCTCCAATTTAATCTTGCCTGCTGCACTGGCCACTGCTTCCATGATAATAGTTGTTAAGTCAGCCTCTCCTAGATTCACCGCTACTGCTACCTGCTCTCCACCTTTATTGTTAAGTCCTTCCGGCTTCGCAAAGGCTTTAGGTCTAATTGTAACAAATTGCAGAGAGGAGCTCCAGCTTATTTCAGTTCTCAGCTTGTCACTAAATACCGCTCTAGTTCCAACTAACTTATCATCTTTAAATGCCAAGTCTACTACATCTGTAACTAGTCCTGCATTTAGCTTAGCGGCCACTCTACCGAACAGATCTCTTCCTAAAGTAGTAGCACCACCGATAACAATGGTGCTGCCGGCATTGTTAATAATTTCAGTCAATACTGAACTATATGGTCTAGTTCTGTAGTGATCAAGGTCAGCTGATGCTGCCACAAATACTTTTTCTGCACCGTTTTCTATTGCTGCTTGAGCCCCCCTGTCAGTGTTTTTTCCAATTACACAAGCATATAAGGGCATGTTTTTTTCTGCTGCTATCTTACTACCTAGGGCCATTGCTTCTAATGAAACAGCTGCCACATTTGCACCATTAGCTTCTATATAGACTAATAAACTCACAGTCATCCCTCCTTTAAATAGCTTTATTTGCTTTCAGCTGTGTGATTAATGTGTTGACAACCTCCTCGGGCTCTCCAGTTAGAACCTCCCCTTTTTCTCTTTTAGGAGGCTCGAAATAGCTCTCCATTACTAGCTTTGAACCGCCTACTCCTACTTCCTCAGGAGAAACTTCTATTTCGTCTAAGGTTAAGACTGGTATTTTCTTTCTATTTGCCTTCATAGTACCTTTGATGGACGGATATCTTGGCTCATTAACAGATTTTTCTACTGATACTACTGCTGGCAATTTGACTTTGACGGTTTGGTATCCCCCATCAATTAATTTATCCGCAACTAAATATCCATCTGTTACTTCTTTAATTTTTTGAACAAAAGTTACCTGGTCAATATCTAGACATTCAGCTAGCTGCGAAGCTAATTGGCCAGTATTTCCATCGGTACTCATTCTTCCTAACAATATTAGGTCTACCTCTCCTTGTTTTTTAAGGGCTGCTGCTAGTACTTTGGCCGTTGCCAAGGAGTCACTGCCGATAATACGATCATCACTAACTAATATCCCTTCGTCGGCACCCATTGCCAAGGCTTCTTTGATAGTAAAATCCGCCTCTGAAACTCCTGCAGACAAAATGTTGCATTCTCCTCCATACTGTTCCTTTAGCTGTAATCCAGCTTCAACAGCATTCTTATCTAATAGATTAATACCGCTGGTAACACCTAGGCGAACTACTCGCCTAGTGTCACCACATAAGGATATTTCTGTTGTATCAGGAACATGCTTTACACAAACAACTATTTTCATAGTCGAACCTCCTTAGCAGCTATATTTTTGATTCTTGATAATTGGTGCTGCAATCTTATCTACAAGCTCTACTGAATTGATGGGAGTAAATCTTGTTAACTTTTTCAAAGCTGAGAGCTGTGTTCTTAAAATATCACCAGTTTCTACGGCTGCTAGTATTTCTTTTGCTATCATTTCAATTTTAGGGAAAGTCATATTAACATAATATCTTGTCATATCGACCTTTAAAAGGTTAGCTTCTTCACCGGTTGCTGCAACAGCCTTTAAAGCTCTCTTTAAACAACTTTCCATGGCAAATATTTCGATGATGATGTCAGCAAGTCGGGCCAATATTACCTGTTGGTCCTTAAGCTTAGTTCCAAATTTCTGAACCGCTGTGCCAGCGCACATTAGGAAAATTTTCTTAGCATTTTCTACCAGCTTGCCTTCTTCTCCTAATAGAGTTGGCTCATCAAAGGATGGCATCATTGACATTAACTCTCCTGCCAGCTTTTGTGCTGCAGCTAATAGCGGAATTTCTCCCTTCATTGCTTTACGCATTAGGGTAGCGGGGATTAAAAGTCTGTTGATTTCATTTGTACCCTCAAATATACGGTTTATTCT
>JAWSUQ010000049.1:0-11158 GCA_033549265.1 Bacillota bacterium | reverse complement strand
GGTGGGAGCGGTGGCCATCTTTCAGGATATTACCGATGCCGGCAATCTCAATAAAGAGCTAGCTGATGCCAAAAATTCCGTGGAAGTATTGGAGACAATTCTAGGCAGCACCTATGACGGCATTGTGGTGGTCGATAAGAATGGTATAATTACCAAATTTAATATGGCCTATCAGCAGTTTTTGGGGATTGACGAAAAGGATGCCTATGGTAAGCATATTACCGAGGTAATCGAAAATACCCGAATGCATATCGTTGTGAAAACCGGCAAGCCTGAAATTGGTGAAACCCAAAAGATCCAAGGCCATGAGATGGTGGTGATGCGGATACCTATCTATAAGGAAGAAGAAGTGGTAGGAGCTGTAGGCAAGGTACTCTTTCGCGATGTGAGGGAGATCAAGGCCTTAATGGAAAGACTGGACAACACCACCAAGGAGCTGTCTTATTACAAGGGTGAGGTGAAGCGGCTAAAGGGCAGCCGCTACAGCTTTAACAATATCATCGGCAGCTCCAAAAAGCTGCAGCAGGCCAAAAAGATGGCCAAGATAGCCGCCGCCAGTAATTCCAACGTATTAATCAGAGGAGAAAGCGGCATTGGGAAGGAGCTTTTTGCCCATGCTATCCATGACACCAGCTTAAGGCGATACGGTGCCTTTATTCGGGTTAACTGTGCGGCTATTCCCGCCAACCTACTGGAGGCGGAGCTCTTTGGCTATGAGGGCGGTGCTTTCACCGGCGCTAAAAAAGAGGGAAAGCCCGGCAAGTTTGAGTTGGCCCAGGGGGGGACCATATTCCTGGATGAAATCGGGGATATGCCCTATGAGATGCAGGTCAAGCTGCTGCGGGTGCTGCAGGAGAAAGAGGTGGAGCGGGTTGGTGGCGAGCGGGTCATCGGTTTGGATGTACGGATTATTACTGCCACCAATCGCAATCTGGAGGAAATGCTGGAAAAGGGACAATTTAGAAATGACCTTTACTATCGCTTGAATGTATTAACCATAGAGATTCCTCCCTTAAGAAGCATCAAGGAGGATATACCTCTTTTAAGCAAAAGAATACTGGCTGATTTAAATGAAGAGCTGGGGACCTGTGTAATGGATATAGATGATGAAACTATGGAGATTCTATCCTCCCACTCTTGGCCTGGCAATATCCGGGAGCTAAAGAACGTACTGGAGCGGGGGATTAATATCTGCACTGATCAGGTAATTTCCAAAAAGCACCTCCCCCTCTATCTGGTGGAAAGGCTTCAGGCCAGCAGGCCCATTTCTGAAACGCTAGCCATTGATGAGAATTTGACCTCTTTAGAGAGCATCATGGAGGAGGCGGAGAAGGTTGCTATCAAGAGGGCCCTGGCTAAGTCTGGGAACAATAGGAAGGAAGCGGCCAATATTTTAGGCATTCATCGCTCCGGCCTTTATCAAAAAATGAAAAAGCATAACCTTGAATAAGGGAATGAACAGAAAACCAGACATGTCTAGAATTTTAGACATGTCTGGTTTTTCCCCTAACAATAGCAATTTACAACATTCATGTCTAAAATAATAGACATTAAAATTTTAATATTCAAAATGTTAAGATGAATACTAGTATGAAGTGTTGTTGCGCAAAGCCCTACCCCACCTCGATTTAACAGAATTTTATAAATATTGGCATAATAATTGCTTGGATCTATGTTATAAATAAAATTTGATTTAAAGCGGGGTATGTACATGACTAGCAAAATCTTATCTGCTAGAGAAGCGGTAGCGCTAATCAAAGATAATGCCACTGTGGCCATCGGAGGATTTGTGGGTAATTGCCATCCTGAAGAGCTATCTATAGCCCTAGAGCAGAGATTTGTGGAGACAGGAACTCCTAGGAATCTGACCTTTGTATATGCTGCAGGCCAGGGAGATGGCAAAGACCGGGGGTTAAATCACCTGGCCTATGAAGGATTAGTAAAAAAGGTGATTGGGGGCCATTGGGGGTTAGCCCCGAAAATGGGGAAGCTGGCATTAGAAAACCGGATTGAAGGCTATAACCTGCCCCAAGGGGTCATCACCCATTTGTTTAGAGATATTGCAGCAGGCAAGCCAGGAACTATCACCCATGTGGGGCTAAAGACCTTTGTGGACCCCAGGGTCCAGGGGGGGAAGATAAATGATATTACCCAAGAAAACCTGGTGGAGGTTATTAATCTCTACGGCAGTGAGTGGCTCTTTTATAAGGCATTTCCCATTAATGTGGCGTTGATCAGAGGTACTACTGCTGATGAAAAGGGAAACATTACCATGGAGAAGGAGGCAGTGACTTTAGAAGGCTTGGCTATAGCCCAGGCAGTGAAAAACTGTGGTGGCAGGGTAATTGTCCAGGTGGAACGGGTTACTAAGCAGGGAACTTTAAATCCCGGGCTAGTTAAGATCCCGGGGATGTTGGTGGATGCCATTGTAGTGGCATCAGCAGAAAACCATCAGCAAACTTTTGCTGAAGACTACAACCCAGCCTATACCGGAGAGATTAAAATGCCCTTAAGTGAGTATAAGCCGATGGAGCTGGGGCTGCGGAAGGTGATAGCCCGTCGGTCGTTACTGGAATTAAGGCCAAATTTAATAATGAACTTAGGGATAGGCATACCGGAGGGAGTGGCCCAGGTGGCTGCGGAAGAAGGCTTGGATCATTTGATGAACCTGACATTAGAATCAGGACCTATTGGAGGCATCCCTGTAGGTGGGTTGAGCTTTGGGGCTGCCATTAATCCCGAAGTTATCATAGATCAGCCCAGCCAATTTGACTTCTATGATGGCGGGGGCATCGATTTGACCTTTTTAGGAGCAGCCCAGATAGATGAAAGGGGCAATGTGAATGTAAGCAAGTTTGGCTCCAAACTGTCGGGGTGTGGTGGCTTTATTAATATTTCTCAAAATGCCAAGAAAGTAGTGTTCTGTGGCACCTTTACTGCCGGAGGCTTAGAGGTGGAGGTAGCTGATGGCAGGCTAAAGATAATAAGGGAAGGATCCAGTAAGAAGCTGGTGAAGGAGGTGGAGCATATCACCTTTAGCGGCGACTATGGCAGGGAAAAGGTTCAAAATGTTCTGTACATAACAGAAAGAGCCGTCTTCTCACTGGAGCCGGAGGGACTTGTGTTAAAGGAGATTGCTCCCGGAATTGATTTAGAAAAGGATGTTCTGGCGCAAATGGAATTTCTACCATTGGTGACAGAGGACTTAAAGCTAATGGATCAGAGAATTTTCTGCAATGGACTGATGGACATAAAAAAATCTGTAGGACATAATGACGAGGTTTACTTGATAAAGGAGGTGTTTTAAGAGTTAAGGGATTTTACCTTTTTCCTTACAGGAATGTTGATTGAAGCAAGTTCTTAATTCAGCGGGAGATAAGTATTCAGATTAAAATATTTAAATTGGAGGGAGTTAATAGTGGTAAAAAGAAAGAAATTGTTGAGTGTTATTCTAGTATTAATGTTGATGGGATCTCTATTGGCAGGCTGTGGTCAGACACAACCGGCAGCAAGCTCTGGTGGTGGAGGAGCTGCAGCTGAAGGTGCAGATGCCCTTCCGCAGGTAAAGTGGACTATGCAAACTACTTGGTCCCAAGGCTGGCTGCTCCATGAAATGGCTGAGGACTTTGCTAAGCGGGTATATGACATGAGTGGTGGGAACTTCGTCATTGATGTACTGCCTGCTGGAGCTATTGTAGGGGGGCTAGAGGTATTGGATGCTACAGATTCCGGTACCATTGATGCGTACCATAGCTGGCCTGGCTACTGGATGGCCCAACACCCTTCAGCACCATTTTTTGCTTCAATTCCAATGCACTTAGAGCCTTTAATGCATACTACCTGGCTGTTCAACTACGGTGGAAAAGAGCTTTATCAAGAAATGATGGATGAAGTAGGAATGAATGTAATGGTTTATCCAGGTGGGGTAACTGGCCCAGAGCTGTTGGCCCATTCTAACGAGCCATTGGAAACGCTACAAGACTGGCAGGGCTTAAAATATAGAGCTCCCGGCTGGTGGGGAGAAGTGTTAAAGGAAATGGGCGTAGCTATCACTATGTTGGCGGGCAACGAATTATATCCAGCTCTTGAGAGAGGAATTCTTGACGCTACTGAGTTCAGTACCCCGGTGGTCAATAGGCAGCAAGGCTTCCATGAGGTAGCAGACTTTATTGCTGGTCCTGGACTACATCAGCCCACTTGCTTCTTCGAGATAGGCTTTAATAAAGACAAATATAATGAGCTGCCGGATATCTACAAGGCAATCCTAGAGAATGCTATCTACGCTATGAATATCCATATGTTGACCAAGAGTATTGTGGAGGATATGGATGCCTTAGATCACTTTGATGAAATTGGAATAGAAAGAACCTACGTTGATCCTGAGCTGCAACGAGAATTCCGAGAGCAGGTATTTGAGTGGATTGAGAAAGATGTTAAGGCTAAAAACAATGACCATTATACTAGGTCATGGGAATCTGTTAATGAATTTAGAGAGCGATTTATTGATTATGAAGACTTTATGATACCTGTTAGGAAGTAAAATGATTGTCGATTCAGGACCCTCTCAGCAGGGTTCTGAATTGACAACAAATTTAAAATAAATGGGGAGTGCTAATGGTTGATAAGATAATAAATTTGATTGACTTAATTAACGAAAAGATCTCCAGATGGGTTTCTGTTCTTGTGATTGCCTTAATCTTAACACTTTCCTATGAAGTGATGGCTAGGTATGCCTTTGGCCAACCAACGCAGTGGAGCTTTGACTTAACTTACTTTTTATCAAGCGCATTTTTGATTTTGAGCATGGCTAATACTTGGAAATATAATGAGCACGTTGAGGTTGATTTGATTTCCAGCAAAATGCCGAGAAGAGTAAGGGCTATCATCAATATCATTTTTACCTTGGGACTGTTCTTTTTTTCCTGGGGCTATATCGCCAAAGTAATGTATGCTAATGTGGCCCGTTCCTGGGCTATTAAAGAATTGTCCACCATCGGATTTACACCCCCCATTTATCCCTATAAGACCTGGATATTGGTAGGAATTTTGATGCTGCTGTTACAGGGAGTTTCCCAACTTATCAAAGAGCTGATTGCCCTAAAAAAGGGGGAAGATTATGAGCGTTGAACTTATTACCGCCATTATGTTTGCTAGTCTAATAGCAGTAATTATGCTGGGCTTTCCCATTGGCTTTTCCTTAGCGGGAGTAGCAACAGTTTTTGGTATGATTTTTGTTGGACCCCAAATTGTTAATGCCTTTATGCTAAGAGTATATGTTACTATGTCTGATTACACCTTAATAGCAATTCCCCTCTTTGTGTTTATGGGGATTATCATTGAAAAATCTGGACTGGCCGGTAGACTTTATGAAGCCATATATGTGCTGACAGGAAGGTTAAAAGGGGGCTTGGCCATTGCTACGGTGGCAACCTCCACCATATTTGCTGCTGCCACCGGGGTGGTAGGGGCAACAGTTGTAACAATTGGCATTATGTCGCTGCCTGCCATGATGAAATATAAATATGACAAGCCGATGGCCACCGGTGCCATATGCGCAGGGGGAGCATTGGGTATCCTGATACCCCCTAGCATTCTCATCCTGGTCTATGCCCCTGCTGCCAACATTTCCGTTGGGGCCTTGCTGATTGGAGCCTTTGTGCCGGGGTTAGTCCTGGCCTTACTATATGTTCTTTACATTGGTATTAGATGTGCCCTTAATCCTGAGATGGGGCCTTCTGCCTCGGAGGAGGAAATTAATATTCCTATCAGTAAAAAAGTAATCATGTTTTCCACGTCGGTATTACCGGTAGTTGCTCTAATATTAGCTGTTTTAGGGTCAATCTTTTTTGGGCTGGCGGCCCCAACGGAAGCTGCAGCTATCGGCGCTTTAGCATCCATCCTGCTGGCTGCGATATATCGCAAACTCACCTGGGCAACTGTAAAGGAAGCTGCCATTCGCACAGCCAGGACCTCGGCTATGGTGTATTTAGTTGTTATAGGTGCGTCATTTTTAACCAGCGTTTTTATGCGTTTAGGCAGCAATAAGGTAATTGAGGAAATTATACTAGGCTTACCCTTTGGTCCTTGGGGAACTTTGATAATCATGTGGCTGATTATTATAATCATGGGTGCCTTTCTAGATTGGATCGGCATTATTATGATTGTAGTACCGCTGTTTACGCCAATTGCAGTTACCTTAGGCTTTGATCCAGTATGGTTTTCCTTGATGAATATAGTGATTCTACAGACCTCATTTTTGACACCTCCCTTTGCCTTGACCATTTTCTATCTCAAGGGGATAGCTCCACCGGAAGTTTCTCTGAGTCATATCTATCGAGGGGTAGTCCCCTTCCTGTTATTAATGATCTTGGCGGTGGTTATCTTTGCGGTATTCCCTGAAATATTGCTTTTCTTACCGAAGGCAGCGGGACTGATGTAATTAAATATTTTGATACTGTAATACAATTTTAAACCCGGAGGTGATGAAAGTTGCGGTTAAAAGATCAAGTAGCCATTATAACTGGTGGAGGTGCTGGCATCGGCAAAGCAGCAGTAACGCTATTCTGCCAAGAAGGGGCCAAGGTAGTGATAGCAGATTACGACGAAGTGGCTGGCGTAAATACTGTAAAGGAGCTTTGGGAAGCAGGTTTTGCAGCCAGTTTCTTTCAAGTAGATGTAGTCAATCGGGACCAGGTTCGAGAATTGGTTGATTTTACAGTAAATAAGTATGGCAGAATCGATGTATTGATAAATAATGCGGGAATTACCCAGGATAGCCTGCTAGTGAAGATGACGGACCAGCAGTGGGATAGGGTAATAGATATTAACCTGACGGGAGTATTTAACTGTGGCCGAGCCGTAGCTCCCAAGATGATTCAGCAGGGTAGCGGTAGAATCATTAATACCTCTTCGGTAGTGGGGGTCTATGGTAACTTTGGTCAAACTAATTATGCCGCCACTAAGGCCGGAACTATTGGCATGACTAAATCTTGGGCCAAAGAGCTAGGTCCAAAAGGAATTAATGTCAATGCAGTGGCACCAGGCTATATTCAGACGGAAATGACCAAAAAGGTACCGGAAAAAATTCTCTGTATGATGGCGGAAAAGACTCCTTTGAAAAGATTGGGAACACCAATAGATGTGGCAAAGGTATACCTGTTTCTTGCTTCAGTCGATGGGGACTTTCTCAATGGAGCAGTGGTTAATGTGGACGGAGGTCTTGTATTGTAAAGGAAGCCCCCCATTTATATAAAAATGGGGGGCTGTTTTTATATCTTTAGGATTTGTTCACTAAAATATTTAAGCTCCTGCAAATTATTTTTAATGATATTTTCGACTATATTTAAATTAATTTGTTGATAATCATGGACAGCAATATTTCTAAAGCCTACCATAGCTTTTAATTTCTCTGCCAACGCTTCATCTATTAGCTTATGTTCACTTAATATATCAAAAACTTCTCTGCTGCTTTGAGGAATGCCTAGTTTTTTTTCTGACACTAAATGCATAGCCAAATCAATAGAAGACTCACAGGCCCTTTGGATATTGAGGATAATTGAGTCTTGCTTAGTAAAGTTTTTTAAGTTATCCTTATTTCCCTCGTATTCCTCGTTGATTCTCTTAATACAGCGCTCTATTATTTGTATTTTATTTAGTACCACATCAGTGACCATAAATGGAACCTCTTTCTTTAATATTGTCTATTATTCGCTGCCTTTCCTCATTTAATCTAGCGTATTTTTTTAATACAATCATTTCAAAATACATTCTTTTCTTTTCATCATTACAATATATAGCTATGCCATTGCCAACAACTTGTGCTTGGAAGACGGTTGAAGCCTTGTTTAGGTCAACTAGGTCAACCTCTTTTTGCAAAACATCAGCTAAGCCTTGTCCTATCAAAAACAACTCATAATCAGTGAATTGTTTATCGCTTAAAAAAGCGATATCGATATCACTATCTGGTCTCATAGTGCCTTTAGCTGCAGAGCCAAATAATATTATTAATGAAGGAGAAATTTTCTTTTTTAAATAATCTATTATAATATTTTTGGGGGCGTTTGGTAAGTTCATTATTCCCTCCTAAAGCTTCTTATTTTTAATTATATATTATTTGGAAAATTTTATCAAATAGAAAAAAGCAAAGAGCAATCAGAAGAAGATCGCCTGCTTGGGGTACCTACGTTCAACCATAAATTTAGTACTAATAGGCCTACAAAAGGCTGTAGGCTATAGGTGCAAAAAATCACAATAAAGAAAGATTGCAATTAATGATATAGTACTGCAGGAGGCCTTGTGGCCAAAAGCCTCAGATATTGACAGCAAATGGCTGAGCTGTTCTTTCTTGATTTTTATCGCCATATTTGCCTTAAAGCTGTTAACTTCTGTCTTAGAAAGAAAATGTCACGTGACCAAAGATCAATTGGTGGCCCTGAGGGAGATGGAGGCATGGTTTGAGCAAAATAAAAAAAAGAAGTGCCCCCTACGAGAAGTGGCGGTACATTTGATATCAATCTTTCAGCAAGTAAATGAGGGAACAGATTATCAGGAAGCAATAGAGCGGTTGATGGCAAAGGCCGAGTTGCTGCAGCATCTTGATATAAACAAAGGATCTATCAGCTTGATAGCTGGGGCACCAAGCAGGAAAAAGAGTTATTGCTGTATTTATTACTAGCTCCCCAAAATAAGGTTCATAAAGAGGTTGTCATTGAGGAATTTTTCGGCGGTGACAATATAAATAAGCTGGTTAATCGGCTCTATGTGACTATTCATAGAGTAAATCGCAGCTTAGAACGATACCTTAAAATTACTTATGATAAGCCTTTATTGTACATAGACAAAGGGGTAGTATTCCTTAACCAGGAGCTAGTAGAAGGGATAGATGTCCAGGCCTACCGTAAGCTATTATCTGTTGCCAACCAGCTTTGGCTCAATGATCAAGAAGCGGCCATAGAGTTAATGGCTAAAGCAGTAAACATGTTCTCAAGTGAAATAGTTCCAGAATTAATGTATTTAGATTGGCTTGAGCTATATCGCAGGGAGCTGCAAAATATCCAGGAAAAAGCCCTCGTTAGACTAGCCTCATATTATATGGATCGTGGCAAGGAAACGTTATGCCATGAGACTTTTTTAGAACTATTAAGGATACAACCCCAACGGGAAGAGTACTACGCCAAATATATCAAGTATTTGTTAGGGGAGGGTAGGCAAGTCGAAGCCCAGGCTCAACAAATTAGGATTATGATAGACTTATAAGTAGAAGCACATTAAGTGTCTGTATTCATTTAACGATACGGCACTTAATGTGCTTTTTATAGATACTGCTCATTAACCCAAAGTCATTAGTTGTTCAAGATATTGTATACTCAATAAGTTCAGGGACATAATAAGTTTATATATTTTTAAAGGAGTGTAAAAAATGTCAATAATAGATTCTTTGCTTGGTAACAAGACCAAACAAGTGAAAGTCCATGCAGGAGAAATTTTTGGATTATGGCAGCACTTAGTCCAAAGGTATGATATAAGAGAGCTTACAGATATTTTTCAAAATTTTGCTAATGATATTGATTTTAAAGTTCTTCTAACAGCTGGAATGAATGTTATAGATAAAGAAATTGCGATTTTAGAAAATCAAATGGATAGCTTCGGTATCCCTCTACCTCCACGACCTCCTAAATCTATTAATACTAAAACTAATACTGAAATATTAAGAGATGAGTTAATGTTTCGGGTTATCTATATGGGTATGCAGAACTTTGTCGCACAGCAGGTTCAGACTACTATGCAAATGCAAAATAAAACATTGACTGAAATATTTCAAAGGGCATCAAAGGATGAATTAGAATTCGTTCAAAAATTAGGTTCATATGGTAAGTTAAAGGGTTGGCTATTTATCCCTCCAGAATATAAAACAAACTAGAATTAATCATAAAAAAGTGCAGTTACTAGCTCTCCCCCATTATATATTATTGGTTTAAGACATCTTAAAAAGCTACTGAACCTTTGCAATTATAGCAAGATCCATTTACAAAGAAAAATGCACATAAATCCATGGTCAAAAGAATTGTATACTGTTCGAAATTTACTGAGTTATTTGTAATATCTTAAAAATAACACATTTTGTTATGTGATTGACATCACAAGTGCCTTTTAAATATAATTAACTCATCAAGAGTTTGTGAATCTAATCACTTAATTGTTGCATAGGAGGTGTCAATATGGAGCAAAAGATTAATCAGTTTGAACTAGTTATTTGTGGGTTAGAGAATAGCTACAGTAAAAAGAACGTTAGCATTTGGAGTATACTTGTTTCTGTATTCAAATAATTATGATGAGCGCTTAAACCAGCTGGTTTAGGCGTTTTTTTCTAAATTGACATAAATCTGAGCCAACACCCCCTTAAACTTATTACCTCCTATCGTACAAATAACAAATAACAACTTAACCAAATTAAAGGGGGAGCCATTTATGAGAAGAACGTTGCTAATTATGAGTCTAATCTGTTTATTAGTCCTTTCTTTCAGCGCCATAGCTTTTGCTGAAGAAGCCAGTGAGGTAGACACTACGATTGAATTAGTTGAGGAAGCTAGTGCCGATGTAACTACACAAGAGTCAGATGCAACTGATGAGGAAGAAGCTACTGAAGAAGCTGAAGAGTCTGTTGCAACTAATGATGAAACTACTACTGAGGAAGCTGCAGAGAGCACGACTACTGAGGTGTCTATTACTCCCGACAGTTTGCTGTATCCAGTAAAGCGCCTTATTGAAAGTGTTAGAGTGGCCCTTACTTTTACTGAAGAGGGAAAAGCAGAGCTGTTAATAGAATTTGCCAACGAAAGATTG
This sequence comes from Bacillota bacterium, assembly GCA_033549265.1. Lineage (GTDB taxonomy): Bacteria > Bacillota > Desulfitisporia > Desulfitisporales > JAWSUQ01 > JAWSUQ01. The sequence goes on along the minus strand of JAWSUQ010000049.1, from coordinate 316 downwards.
GCAGAAGCGCAAATTATGACAGAGCAAAATAAACTAGAGCTGGCAGAAAAGGTTATCCAGGTGTATGCCAAAACTATTGCCAAGGCCAATGATCATGTTGTCAAAGGTATTGAGAAAGACAAAGACTTAACCAGTACTATAGAAAAATTTGAACTTATTCAGGACAATGCTGATAAAGTAATCATAAAGTTTACTGGAGCTGTTTCTGAAGAAATAGCAGAGCAGCTTAAAGAAAAAATAACTGTAGAGACCCAAAAGGTTTTAGCTAAAAAAGCCTTTATCACTGCTAAAGAGAACTTTTTTGATGCCAAAAAAG